>JAZRJD010000053.1:0-32045 GCA_045645625.1 Alistipes sp. | reverse complement strand
GCCATCCTTGGCCAATAGCTTCGAGTAGTGCTCCAAGAATACGGGCGCAGTCAGACGCTTCTTTGCACGCTTGGTGCGGAGCTGCGGATCGGGGAAGGTGATCCATATCTCATCGACCTCGCCCTCGGCAAAGAGCGATGTGATAAACTCGATGCGTGCGCGTAGGAATCCCACATTGCCCATCTTGCGCTCTGTGGCGGTCTTTGCGCCGCGCCAGATGCGTGCACCTTTGATGTCTACGCCAATAAAGTTCTTGTCGGGGTTGCGCTCTGCAAGGGCTACGGTGTACTCGCCCTTGCCGCAACCGAGTTCGAGAACTATCGGGTTGTCGTTGTGGAAGAAGTCGCGGCGCCAATTACCTTTCAGTGGGTGGTCGGTGCGGAACATCTCCTCGAATGCCGGCTGCACGAAACACTCAAAAGTGAGGTTTTCGGCAAATTTACGGAGTTTATCTTTTCCCATTGTTTTCTTTGATGTTATTAGCCATCAGCAAATTAAAAAATACCTTTAATTCTCAATTCTCAATTTGAAAGAATTTCTATTCCTACTGCCTCCACGCCTCGTACTGCCGACTGTGGCTCGAACGAGAATGTGTAGGTGCCTTGTTGATTGAGTAAAACATCACTTCGGTAGGGTAGGCTCTCCATTGTTGCCACCGCAAGCGCGGTGTTGGGGTGATGCACCTGCAACTCAACTATCTCCTCGAATATGCGGGCATCGGGAGTTGTAATCACGATTCTCAACGGCAGTGTAGCCTGCTTGAAGTTGTCGTTGTAGCGCACTGCGATATTGAGGTTGCGCAACGACAGCGTGTCGCTATTATCGTAGGCAACGCTTTCCGCGCTGCTCCACGACTGCATATCTACGCACACCATCTTGGCATTTTGAGGAGCAAGACAACTGCAAAATGCGATTGCCACCACTGCGACTATGATACGCCATAACCCCCTCATTGCCCCTACTCCTGCTTTGGTTTGTTGTTGTGGTTGTGACGGTTGTTGTGACGATGACGATTATTGTTATGACGATTGTGTTGCTGGCTATCTTGCTGATTAGCCTGCTGATTACCGCCATTCGCCTCTTTCGCCTCTTTCGCCTCTTGCTTTTCGCTTGGCACAGCCTTTCTCTCGTCTCTCGTCTCTCATCTCTCGTCTGAATTGTGGTTGCGATTCTTCTTCTTGCGTTTCTTCGCCTTGTCGAAACGGGTGATGCTATCCTCCTCGGTGCGGTATGTAGGCTCCTCGACCTGAGGCTTAAACTCCTCGCCAAGAATAGAGTCCACCTTTCCGCCATTGCGGTTTATTGCCAAAATTTCGCGTACTCGCGAAACAGGAATCGTAACCAAGTTCGACATCGACTCCTTGCTTGTCGAGAAGGTCATCGTATGTGCGAGGATATCGCTCTTTACAAGGAAGTATTCGCCATCAATAGCCTGCAACGGCTCACGCAAGCGCGGCATCGAACGGCGTGCATCGGCGTAGACATCGTACTCGTACATCAGACAGCATTTCAACTTCGAGCATTGACCTGCCAACTTCAACGGGTTGAGCGAGAGGTCTTGCACGCGTGCTGCACCTGTGGTAACGCTCGAAAAACTCGATACCCACGATGCGCAACACAACTCGCGACCACAGGCTCCGATACCTCCGATACGACCCGCCTCCTGACGAGCACCAATCTGCTTCATCTCAATACGAATATGGAACTGCTCGGCAAAGACCTTAATCAACTCGCGGAAATCGACACGACCATCGGCAATGTAGTAGAATATCGCCTTAATTTTGTCGCCCTGATACTCCACATCGCCAATCTTCATATCGAGTCCCATATCGGCGGCAATCTGTCGCGAACGAATCATTGTTTCGTGTTCGAGGGCGATAGCCTCCTGCCACTTCTCGATGTCGTAAGGGCGCGCCTTGCGATAAATCTTCTTGAACTCGCCATTCTGTGGATTGAAGCCCAAGCGTTTCATCTGTCGTGCCACCATATCGCCCGTAAGCGAGATTATGCCGATGTCGTGTCCGGGCGAAGCCTCCACTGCCACGATGTCGCCTACCTGCAACTGCAAGTTGTTGACATTCTGGTAGAAAGAACGGCGTGTATTCTTAAATCGTACCTCGAAGATATCGGTCGGGAAGTTGTCGGGATACTCCTCCAACCATGGCTCTTCGTGCAGACGGAAGCAACCGCGTGCCTCCTTGGCACATGGCTCTCCTGCCTCATTTACGCCAAAGGTGCAACCGCGACCTACCTCGGGTTTGTTATATTTTGTATAGTCCATAATTTGCAAAAATCTATATTCCGCCCAAAGATACAAAAAAAATACGGAATTAAATAATATAATTCCGCTAAAATGCTAAAATGGAGAAAATGGTAAATCCGAAGTTAAGTGTCTAAATGACAACAACTACTCCGATTGATAGCCCGTATCTTCGAGTAGGTTTGCGCCACCGGCTGCCGCAACTGCGAGGCTGTCGCAACGATTGTTCTCGACCGTCTCGGCGTGTCCCTTAACCCACACAAAGCGCACACGGTGGCGGCGATAGGCGCGGAGAAAGCGGATCCAGAGGTCGGGATTTTTCTTGCCCGAAAACATCTTCCTCTCCCAGCCGAATACCCAACCCTTCGATACGGCATCGACCACATACTTCGAGTCGGAGTATATCGTAACCTCCGAGCCCTCTATCTTCAACGCTTCGAGTGCAACACATACCGCCATCAACTCCATGCGGTTGTTGGTCGTAAGGCGAAAACCCTGCGACAACTCCTTGCGATATTGACCACTCAAAAGCACCACTCCATAACCCCCGGCTCCCGGGTTGCCGAGTGCAGAGCCATCTGTATATATCGTTATCTGTGGCATAGGCTATTGTGAAATTTTTACTAACTGTTCGCGGTAGGCGTTCAGGATACGCGACTTCGAGATAAATCCGCGATAGTGATTCTCCTTATCCACCACCGGCAACATCCAAGTCTTGTTCTGCTCGAAACGGGGGAGTACCTCTTGTATCAATTCGTGTTCGAGAATCTTGTCTGGTGGTTGTATCATATAGTGTGTAATCGAATTACCACGCTTCGATGGCTTGAACATATCCTCGCGCAGGTCATCGAGTTGTACCACGCCAAGCAGACGACCAAAGTTGTCAATAACGGGGAAGATATTTCGCTTTGAGGTCGATATTATATCCACAATATCACCCAGCGTAAAGTGCTCCTTGATGCGTACGAAGTCGGTCTCCATCAACTCGTTGAGATTGAGGAACACCAGAACAGATTGGTCCTTATCGTGTGTAAGTAGTTCGCCCTTCTGGCGCAGATGCTTCGTGTATATCGAGTCGGGATCCAAGTAGCGACCAACCGCAAAGGCGATACATGCCACAATCATCAGCGGGATAAATAGTCCGTAGCCGTTTGACAACTCGGCAATAAGGAATATCGAGGTCAGCGGAGCCTTCATCACTCCTGCCATTACACCAGCCATACCTACCAAGGTGAATGCCGCAATCGATACCTCCAAGCCGAGCATATTGCAGATTATTGCCACCGCAGCACCCGTAAATGCGCCCACAAAGAGCGAGGGGGCAAATGTTCCTCCCACGCCACCCGCAGCATTGGTCGTTGCCATGGCGATAACCTTAAAGAATATGATGGCGATAATGTAGATAAGCACCAGCCACTCAATCTCGCGGAATGGATAGAAGAGCGAGTTCTCGAAGATAGTCAGTTTGTCACCCTTCATCAACGATACGAAACTCTCGTAACCCTCACCATAGAGTGGTGGGAAGATGAAAATCAATACACCAAGAGTTAAGCCTGCAACCGCCCAACGCACATACTGATTTTTGATTGAGCGCACCAACTTGCCCACCTTCGCATTGGCGGTCGTAAAGTAGTACGATATGCCGCCACACAATGCTCCGAGCAGGATAAAGAGTGGTATATGTTTGATTTGGAATACATCTGCCTCGGTCAATGTTACCGAGATTATCGGGTCGAAACCTCGTAATACAAGGGCAATAGTTGTCGCCGTAACCGAAGATACAAGCAGTGGAATAACCGATGCCGAGGTGATGTCGAGCATCAAAATCTCCAACACAAAGACCACGCCCGTAATTGGAGCCTTGAAGATAGCAGCCACCGCAGCACCTGCACCGCAACACAATAGCAGAGTGATATTCTTGTAGTTGAGTTTCGCCAACTTGCCGACATTCGAGCCGAGTGCGGCACCCGTCAAAACGATAGGAGCCTCGGGACCTACCGAGCCTCCGAAGCCGATAGTTACAGCACCGCCTACCATCGAGGTCCAGCAGTTGTGACCTGCAATTTGTGAGCCTCGCCTCGACATCGCATAAAGTACGCGCGTAACGCCCTCCGAGATATTATCGCGCACGATATATCGCACGAAGAGGGTAGCCAGCACAATACCGATAACGGGGTAGAGGAGGTAGAGGAAGTGGAAAGTATCTACATCAAACCAATTTACCAATGCGCTCTTGATAAGGTGCAGCAGCAATTCGAAGAGGTATGTTGCCAAGCCTGCCAATGCACCCACTACAATAGCGAGGATAAGCAACATCTGTCGCTCGGTAAGTCTTTTGGTTATACCGAGAAACCACTGATATATCTTCTCCCTATTGGCGGGGTTTATGTATCCAGATTTTTCAATCATTCCATTCTATGAAAAATTGAGAATTGACAATTGACAATTGATAATTAATGGTAAAAACGATGAATCGTTTTTGTCTGTTTAATAAACATCTTTCGATGTTTTTATTATGCAAGTTAATAGTTTTATTAGTTCCTCACAATCTTTATATATTGAATCGAAACCTTGCTTGTCAATAACATCTGCCTTATACAGCAATTCGAGCCAATACGCAGTTTCATCACTCTCTTTTAAGGCAATATTCAACTTGTTTATAAAATCGTTTCTACTCTGTGCATTTCTACTTTCGCTAACATTCGCCCCAATACTTGTTCCGCTACGCAATAGTTGAGAGGCAAGTTCATACTCGCATTTTTCATTGCGGATATACCGACACAATTTGACAATACGCACTGCAAACCGCATACTTTTGTCTTGTATTGCATTCTCCTTTACCTCCATATCTACCTACTTATCGTTCAATGTCTGAAAAGGTTGAAAAAATGCGAAGCACCTTAATTCTCAATTTTCAATTCTCAATTCTCAATTTGCGTTAGCGGAACGGTAACGCTCGGCTTGTTCCGCAATCAACTCCTTATCCTCGAAGTAGTTGATGCGCATTGCCTCGCGGACATCGTGGAGCGTGGCTGCGGCAGTGGCACGAGCCTCGGCAGTACCCTTTTCGAGAATGGCGTAGACCTCCTCAATCTTCTGCTCCCACTCCTTGCGGCGTGCGCGGATTGGCTCTAACAACTCCTCCAATACGGCAATCAGCAACTTCTTGCACTTCACATCGCCTAAACCACCACGGCGATAGTGCTCCTTCATCTCGTCAAGATTTTTGTAGTCAGGTAGATACTTCTCGAAATGCTCATCGCGACAGAATGCATCGAGGTATGTGAACACGCAGTTGCCCTCGACCTTACCCGGGTCCTCGATGCGGAGGTGGTCAGGGTCGGTGTACATCGACATAACTTTCTGCTTCAACTCCTTCGGAGAGTCCGAAAGGTAGATGCAGTTGCCGAGCGACTTCGACATCTTCGCCTTGCCGTCAGTTCCCGGAAGACGCATACAAGCCGAGTTGGTAGGGAGCAAAATCGAAGGCTCAACCAAAGTCTCACCGTATGTAGAGTTGAACTTATGTACAATCTCGCGTGCCTGCTCAATCATAGGCTCTTGGTCGGCACCCGCAGGAACGGTTGTAGCCTTGAATGCGGTGATATCCGATGCCTGAGAGATAGGGTAGGTGAAGAAACCCACAGCAATACCTTGCTTTTGTGTAGTGTCGCCCTCGGCGGTGTTCTCCGAGAAACCACGCAACTGAATCTCGGTCTTTACGGTAGGGTTGCGTTGCAAACGCTGAACGGTTACGAGGTTCATATAGTAGAATGCCAACTCGCACAACTCTGCCACCTGCGACTGAATGAAGATTGTCGATTTCTCGGGGTCAAGACCGCACGAGAGGTAGTCGAGAGCCACCTCGATAATGTTCTGACGCACCTTTTCGGGGTTGTCGAAGTTGTCGGTCAATGCCTGTGCATCGGCAATCATGATAAAAATCTTCTCGAACTCGCCCGAGTTCTGCAACTCCACGCGGCGGCGCAACGAGCCTACAAAGTGTCCCAAGTGCAAACGACCTGTTGGTCTATCTCCCGTAAGTATAATTTTTCCCATAGTAAAGTTTGTATTTTCCTCTTTTTTCGCGTACACCTACGCATAATTGCACAAAAATACAAAAAATAAACAGAAAACAGCAAAAACAACAATAAAATTCATTGACAACAAATATCTCCGAGCAGAAAAATCTACTCGGAGATGCCATAAATTCTCAACTGTAAATTATGCTTATGCTTTGTTTGCAGCCATCTTCTTGCCGAAGAGTTTGTCCATAACAATTGCAATTGCACCGTCACCAGAAACATTGCAAGCAGGACCGTAACCATCGAGTGCCAAGTAGATAGCCATCAATAATGCGGTCATCTCGGCAGAGAAACCCAAGATTGTACCGAGCAAACCTACTGATGCCATCAATACACCACCCATAACTCCTGGCGATGAAACGGCTGCAATAGCCTGCATCAATGCGAAATTAACGAACAACGCCAACGGAATATCTACGCCAAACATATAGGCAACAGCCACCGATGTAGTAACCAACTTGATGGTAGAGCCACACATGTGAGTATTTGAGCAGATAGGAATAACGAAGTTTGCCATATCCTCGCTTACGCCACTTTTGAGTGAACATTTGGTTGTTACAGGAATAACTGCTGCCGAAGAGCAAATCGAGAAACCTGTAAGGTATGCTGGCAAAATGTTGTAAAGGCAGCGGAATGGATTTTTGCGTGCAATAAGACCTGCAATAAGGTACTGCAATATGAGGTAGAGAATTGACAATATAACGCCTGTGCCGATAACCTTAGCACCCGTACCGAGTACAACATCAATAACACCCTTTGCACTCATCTCGCAAATCATCGTAAAGATATAGATTGGCAATAATGGAATGATTGCGCTCTCGATAAACCACTTCACAATCTCGCCAAACTCTTCGAACCAACCCTTTACCGAGTCCGCTTTGAGGAAGATACAACCCAAACCAATTACAAATGAGAGGACAATGGCTGTCATCATATCGCATACAGGCGGAATTTTAAGTTCGAAGAATGGCAAAAACTCTTTCTCCGAGAGTGCCTCAGGCGAGAGTTCGCCAACCGAGAGAATATGAGGGAAGAACTCCGAAGCGCAAGTGTAGGAGAAGAGCGCGCCACCTACGGTCGAGATGTAGGATACGGCAATTACGAACAGGAGCATCTTACCTGCACCACTACCTAAGTTTGCAACCGCAGGGGTTACGAGTCCCAATACCAACAAAGGTACCGTAAATTTCAGGAGTTGTGCAAATAGCACATTGAATGTTTTGAGCACACGAATAAAGGCGGTAAAGCCAATGTTTGCCCACTCTGCATCAGCAGGAATAAACTTACCCACAAGACCGAGCAGTGCTCCGATAGTGATTGCTATAACCACCTTTGGAAAGAGTCCAAGTTTAATCTTTTTTAACTGCATAATGTTAAAGGTTTTAATAAAATTAATAAATAAGTGAATTTAATGAATTATTTTGATCCAATATATAGAAATATCATTCCAACGAGTATTAGTGCCAAGTCGAGAGCCTTGGCTTTGAGGTTGCGCTCCCCGAAGAGTAGTGCTCCACAGCCAAACGATACCACCACCGAAGAGCGTCTAATCATTGCCACTACGGCAATCATCGCCGAGGCATCGCCCAAGGCGTGTAGGTATGCCATATCGCCTGCCGTCAGCAGTATCGAAATCATAGGTATCGCCCACGACCAATGGAATGGTTGCTCCTTGCGCTTTGGTAACCACAACACCGCCACAATCACCGACATCAGCAGAAATTGGTAGAATGTGTACCAACTCTGCACGAAGATTGGGTTGAGCGAGTACATGATATAGCGATCGTATAACCCACAGCCCACGCCAGTAATAGCCGCCGCAGCCACGCAGAATATCCGGCGGTTGTGCGAGAAATCAACACCCTCCTTCTTGCTCGAACGGCTCAAAAGATAGAGCGATACAATAGCGAGAACGACACCTACCCATTGGTAACCGTTGAGTCGTTCGCCAAAAATTATCATCGCACCGATAAGTGTCAGCACTGGTCGGGTGGCATTGATGGGACCTACAATAGTCAGTGGCAGGTGCTTGATGCCCAAGTAACCGAAAATCCACGATGACAAGACCATCACCGCTTTAATCATAACCATTGCGTGGTCATGCCACGAGCCACTTGCGGTGGCAAAGAGAGTATCATCGAGCCAACCTCCTCCAACTGTCGAATCGACCAATGCAGGGAGGAATATAATAGTTGAGAACAGGGTATTGAGCCACAGTACGGGCAATACGGCATTCTCTTTCAATGAGCGTTTCTTCGCCACATCGTAGAGCCCGAGCAGTAGAGCCGATAAGAATGCCAATGATACCCACATACCTGTTACCCGAAAATTAAGATGTTAGCAATTACAAATACTGCAAGTGTAAGACTTGCCAAGCCATTCAGCGTGCCGAAGGCGATGCCTATCGAGCGTTGGCGAGTTGGGGTGACGAGGATATGCTCCGCCACCAAAATCGCACTGAACAACGCCACGCCGCACCACAAAAGCCAACTCTGTGGCAGATAGGCGGCAAAGAGTACTAACGCCACGACACTTACGCAGTGCAGGGCGATACTTATGTATAGAGATGTTGTCACCGAGAAGCGCGAGGGTATCGAGTGCAGACCTCGTTCGCGGTCGAAGGCGGCATCTTGCAATGCGTAGATAATATCGAAACCGCCTGTCCAAGTCAGCACCACCAACGAGAGTAGGCACGGCTCAAAGGTGAGCGTTCCCGTAACGGCAATATATGCACCCGCAGGGGCAATCGAGAGCGACAAACCAAGCACAAGATGCGCCAACGAGGTAAATCGCTTGCAGTAACTATAAAACATCACTACCGCTAATGCTACGGGCGAGAGTACCGCCGTCAGGGTGTTGATTGTGGCTGCCGTAGCGATAAAAAGCAGGGCATTTACGATAACGAATGCCAATGCTCTGCGTGGCGAAATCTGCCCCGAAGGAATTTCGCGCGAAGCGGTGCGAGGATTCTCCTTATCGATATCGCGGTCTGCCCAGCGGTTGAAACCCATTGCTACATTGCGGGCAAAGACCATACACAATACAACCTGCAACAAGAGCCACCACGAGAACTCCGCCTCGCTGCTCCATAGCGCGTAGGCGAATGACATCAACGCAAAGGGCATTGCGAAGATTGTGTGCGAGAACTTTACAAGTCGCAGATATTTCGATATCGATTCAAACATTACACTACTCGATGACTGTTATATAGTCGCTATATTTGCTCCACATCGCATCGCTCTTGTAGGTGTTGAGATATGCAGATGGGACCTCTATTGTCGGAATATCTACCACCAAGTTGCCTTCGTATGTGCCCAAGATGTTGTCACCATCAAGAATAGGTGGTTGTGGGGCGTTGCAGATAAGTTTGCTCAATGCCTTGCAGTTCCAGAATGCATGCTCTCCAATCTCCTGAACTCTCTCGCCGAGTGTTACGGTGGCGAGTGCCGAGCAGTTACGGAAGGCATCTGTACCTATGTCGGTAAGGGTGTTGTCCGTAGTAACGGTTTTAATGGTGGTGCAGTTGATAAAGGCATACGATGAGATCTCCTCCACTGAGTTGAGGGTGATGTCGCTCACCTTCTTGCCGCCCATATACAACGCAAAGGCAATCGACAGCGGATTCGCCAACTCTCCCTCAAAGTCGATGCTGCACCATGCAGGAATGGAGTCAATCTCCACTTTCGAGATGTTGTCGCAACCGTAGAATGCCTCCTTGCCTATCTCGCGTACGGTCGATGCAACCGAGACTCTCTTTATGGCAGTATTGTTGCAGAATGCATAGTCGTGTATCTCGGTAACGCTACTTGGAATGATTAATGACTCCACCTTCTCGCCACCGATGAAGAACTGATACGATTGCGAGAGCGGGTTTGCCTTCTTGTTGTCAAACTCGATTTTGCACCAGTTGTAGATAGATGGAATATGCAACGAGTGGAGATTTACGCAGAAGTCGAACGCCTCACTGCCACAGTGTCGCAGACCTCCGCCGAGTGTCAGGCACTCCATATTCTTGCAGTCATAAAATGCCCTCTTGCCAATCTCTACAATCGAGTTCGGCAACGAGAGGTTGAAGATATTGAAGCAGCCATCGAATGCGTTATCTCCGATTGTGGTTACCGCCTTGTCGAAGCGTATCACGCTGATACCAAACTCCGAGTTATAGATACCCTCGATTGTCGCATCGAAGGCGGTTTGGTCCAACGAGGATAGTTGGTTTTCGTCAATAGTCGTGTACCATATCTCATTATCCTCGGGCGTTCCGAGCGATGCCACGGTCGGGTCGGGTGTTCCGTAATTTGGCTTCTCGCACCCGATAAGGACGAGAACCACCATTGCAAATACAATCCTAAGAGTCTGCTTCATAACTTTATTGTGCTGTTCCAAAAAGTGTTGCTGATGAACAATCCGTAATTTTAACCTCTACATAATCTCCCGCCTGCAACCCCTTTACGCGGTCGAATACAACCATCTTATTTTGCGAGGTGCGACCGCAAAGTTGCTTGTCGCTACGCTTCGATGTACCCTCAATCAACACCTCGAAGGTCTTACCGATATCGCGGCGGTTACCTGCAAGCGAGAGTTCGTTTTGCAAAGCAATAACCTCAGTCAGGCGGCGTGTCTTCTCCTCCTCGCTGATGTCATCGGCATAGTGTCGTGCCGAGAAGGTATCGGGACGCTCCGAGTACTTGAACATAAAGGCTGACGAGTAACCCACCTCGCGCATAAGCGAGAGTGTTGCCTCGTGGTCCTCCAAAGTTTCGCCACAGAAGCCCGATATAAGGTCGGTCGTAATCGAACACTCCGGCATCGCGTTGCGAATGGCATTCATACGCTCCAAGTACCACTCGCGCGTATATTTGCGATTCATCTTTTCGAGCATTGCGTTCGAGCCCGACTGCGCTGGCAGATGTATCGCCTTGCAGATGTTCTTGTGACTTGCCATCGTGGCGATAAGTTCATCGCTCAAATCCTTCGGGTGCGATGTTGCAAAGCGCACTCGCAACAGAGGTGAAATGGCCGCAACCTTTGCCAACAATTTCGGGAAGTTTACCTCGCCATCGGCGTAGGAGTTTACATTCTGTCCGAGTAGTGTCACCTCGCGGTAGCCATTCTCGAAGAGCGTACGAGCCTCGCCTACGATTGTTTCGTGCGAACGGCTGCGCTCACGACCACGAGTGTAAGGCACTACGCAGTAGGCGCAGAAGTTGTTGCAACCACGCATAATCGAGATGAAGCCGCTTACGCCATTCTTGTCGAGGCGTACGGGTGCAATATCGGCGTAGGTCTCCTCGGTCGATAGCAAGGTGTTGATGCCCTTGCCACCACTCTCTGCCTCGCGACACAACTTTGGAAGGTCGCGGTAGGTGTCGGGACCTGCCACAATATCCACGCCGTTGCCCTCTTCGAGCAACTGCTCTTTGAGTCGCTCCGCCATACAGCCGATAATGCCCACCAAGAGGCTCGGCTTCTTGCGGCGCAGACGGCGCATCTCATTGAGTCGTCCCCAGATGCGTTGCTCGGCATTGTCGCGTATCGAGCAGGTGTTTATCAGGATAATATCCGCCTCCTCGATCTTCTCGGTGTAGAAAAATCCCTCCTCCTGCATAATCGAAACCACAATCTCGCTGTCGCCAAAGTTCATCTGACAGCCGTAGGTCTCGATAAATATCTTTTTACCCTCGCCATGCAACGGACGCAATGATGAAATATCCATAAATTCCTTTAATTCTCAATTCTAAATTGAAATATTACATATTTTCCAATTCGTGTTTCTCCGGCATTGGTTTGAATCCCTCGCCGTAGGTGTTGTAGGCGTTCGATACCACCATAAACGCCTTTGGATCGTACTCCTTGATGGCGCGCTGCACCTTTGGCAACTCGTGACGAGGTACAACGAGGAATATCATCTCTTTCTCGGCATTGGTATACATGCCGCTCGTCTTGATGTAGGTGCCGCTGCGGTCCATCTCTTCTAGAATGTAACGGCGAAACTCCTCGTTATGGTGCGAGGTGATGATAAATATAATGCGGTCGTACGATGCACCATCGAGCATAAACGCCAAAACACGCGAGGATACATATATCGCAATCAACGAGTAGAACGACAACTGCCAGCCCTGCGGCTCACCGCCACCAATACCGAAACCGATAACGAGTAATCCTGCCAATACTACCACCGAGTCGGCGATAAGTACGCCCTGCGAGAAACTCATGTGACAGTACTTCTGCAACACCATGGCTATAATATCAGTGCCACCTGTTGTAGCCTGCTCCCTCACGACAAGTCCGACACCGACACCTAATACCACCGCACCAACGATTGTTGTGAGCATAAGGTGGTCCGACATATCGAGGATACCCCCGAGCAGTTGTGCAGGGTCGAGTGAGCGCATCGCCTCCTCGTTAGGATAGGCGAGTTTGGTAAAGATGTTCATCAATCCCGGAGTCAGGAGAGCAGCGACTACCGTCTTTGCTCCAAAGCGTGGACCAAAGGCGATGAATGCCAATATGAGCAACACCGCATCGAACATGTAACCGAATGTTCCGACCTGAATATCGGGAAAGAGGTTGTGTAGTACGATGCCCGCGCCATAGACACCTCCCGGCACTATATTGTAGGGGCTGATAAAGAGTACATATCCTGCTGCCAGCAATGTACAACCCAGAATAATCATAAACCACGACCACCACCAACGAGGTGAAGCAAGAACTGAAAGGTGCTTTTTGAAATCTGTTGCCATAGCGATACCTTTTTTTATATTACAAAGTGCAAATATAGTAAAAAAACGGAACTGACGATGCGGAGCGAGCGAAAAAAGCAAATTCATTTGCATTTTTCCGAGCCGCAAGGAAGAAAAGCCCACGCAGTGGGATTAAAACGGAAAACGGAAAACTTTTAATTAGTGAGTAGTGAGTAACGAGTAGTGAGTAGTTAAAAACTTACAGCGCAATCCCTAAACTCCCTAAATAGCCTGCGCCGCGATAAGGTTCGGAGTTCCCGCCCCGTTTTTTGGCAGTTAAGAAATTTTCACTATATTTGTCCCCGAACACAGATGTGAAAACAATATGGTTATAACCTACTATTGCATTGTAACTCTGTTTATTATCGCATATCTGCTGGGCTCGATTCCGAGTGCTGTGTGGATCGGTAAACGCTACTATGGCGTTGATGTCCGCGAACACGGCAGCAAAAATGCGGGAACAACCAATGTGTTGCGCGTACTTGGCACGCGTGCCGCAATCCCCGTATTTGCCATAGACTTCCTGAAAGGATTTATCGCAGTAAGTATCTTTTCACTACTTCGTTATGATGTAAATATCCCATCGTCAGCGTGGATTGTCAATATGAAGATTTTGGCGGTTTTCGTGGCGGTTTTGGGACATATTTTCCCTATATTCGCCAATTTCCGAGGCGGCAAGGGTGTGGCTACGGTGCTGGGTGCCGTTACGGGTATTCAGCCGAATATCGCACTCCTCTGCTTTGCGGTATGGGCGGTGGTATTTATGATTTGGCACTATGTGTCGCTTGCCTCGATTGTTGCGGGGTGTGCTTTTCCTGTCTTTGTGTCGATATTTTCGGGTAGTATATACGCCCGTCACGGATTGGACCATACATCTATATCGTTCCTTGTCTTTTCGTTTGTGGTTGCCATTGCGTTGGTGTGGACCCATCGCAAAAATGTGGGGCGACTGCTCGATGGTACCGAGTCGAAGATTGATGTGTGGAAATACTTTGGAGTGGATATAACAAAAGGCGAGAGACGAGAGACGAAAACTGAGAACTGACGATGCGGAGCGAGAGCAGAGGGCAAACTTGTTTGCACTATGCCGAGCCGCGAGGAAGAAAAGACTGCGGAGCAGGATTAACTGAGAGCGGAGAACTGAGAACTGAGAAAGCAGGTGGCGCACCCTATAACCCCTATTGCCCCTATCGCCCCTATAATCGTTGCGCCTTGACATCGGTCGGAGTTCGCAAAAAAACTAAAAGAGTAAATGGCTAACAGCCAATGGCTAATAGCCTAAAAACAATAAAACTATGATTGAAGCAAACTTAATTAAAATGTACGAGCAGTCATTTCGCAACAATCGCGAGATGTCGGCTGTAACCGATTACTTTACGGGTGAAACCTACTCGTACTATGGATTTGCAAAAGAGATTGCAAAGTTGCACCTTCTCTTCGATGAGGCAGGTATCAAGCAGGGCGACAAAATTGCCCTCGTAGGTCGAAATACTCCGCGCTGGTGTGCGGTATATATCGCTACAATTACATACGGCGCAGTTATTGTGCCTATTATGCAGACCTTTACCTCGAACGATATCGCACATATCGTAAACCACTCGGGTAGCCGTCTTTTGTTCCTCACCGATTCGTATTGGGACGGTCTTGACGAAGACGCTATGCCGGAGGTGGAGTGTGTATTCTCGATTACCGACTACCACGCATTGTACGAGCGCGAGGGTAACAAACTTACCAAGTTCGTAAATGCCATGACTGAGAACTATCGCAAGCGTTATCCTAACGGCTTTACCGTAGAGGATATCAAGTATGCCGATGTTCCGAATGATGCCCTTATGGTGTTGAGTTACACATCGGGTACTACGGGCTACTCGAAGGGCGTTATGCTTACCGTAAATAACCTTACCGCCAATGTCTATTACGCTGTAAATAAGATTAATAAGACTACCGGCAAACACTGGTTCCAGAAGGGTCGCCGTACCTTGGCATTCCTGCCGTTGGCACACGCCTTTGGTTGCGCATTCGACTTCCTCTCGCCACTTGCTGCGGGTGGTCATATCAACCTCCTCGGCAAGATGCCGACTCCGAAGGTCTTGGTCGAGGCTATGCAGAAGGTGCAGCCTGCGATTATCTGCTCGGTGCCTCTCGTATTGGAGAAGGTCTATCGCAAGCAGATTGCCCCAATGCTCGAAAAGGGACCGTTGAGTATCGCTATGAAGGTACCTTTGGTAAATGAGATTGTGCGCTTGAAGATTAAGGAGAAGTTGCTCGCTTCGTTTGGAGGCAACTTGGAGATGTTTATTGTGGGTGGCGCTCCGATGAATCAGGAGACCGAGGCGTTCTTGAAGTCTATCCACTTCCCTATTATCGTGGGTTACGGTATGACCGAGTGCGCTCCGCTTATCTGCGTTACACCACAGCCTGAGGAGTACAAACTCGGCTCGTGTGGTAAGTACCTCAAAGAGTTCCTCGATGTGAAGATTGAGTCGAATGACCCACAGCGCGTTCCAGGCGAGATTATGGTCAAGGGCGAGATGGTTATGCAGGGCTACTACAAGAACGAGAAGGATACTGCTGCAACCTTGGAGCCTGACGGCTGGATGCACACCGGCGATATGGGTATTATGGACCCTGATGGAACGGTATATATCAAGGGTCGCTGCAAGACCATGATTTTGACCGATACGGGACAGAATATCTATCCGGAGCAGATTGAGGACAAGTTGAACAACCTGCCACTTGTATTGGAGTCGCTCGTGTTGGAGAACGATGGCAAACTCTACGGTTTGGTAGTGCCTGACTTCGACCAGTGCGAGAAGGAGGGTATCGACCGCTCGAAGTTGGAGGAGATTATGAAGGATAACCTCAAAGCGTTGAACGAGCAGGTTGCAGCCTACGAGCGTTTGGTTTCGATTACAATCCATATTGACGAGTTCGAGAAGACTCCGAAACGCTCTATCAAGCGTTACCTCTACGATGTAAAACGAATGGGAATAAAATAACCGCAAATCACCTTATTATAGACTATGTTACAAGATAATCTAATCAAAATGTACGAGCAGTCGTTTCGTGAGCATCGCGAGATGAGTGCTGTGACTGACTACTTTACAGGAGAGAGTTATTCGTATTATGGCTTCGCAAAGGAGATTGCCAAGTTGCATATCCTCTTTGATGAGGCGGGTGTAAAGCGTGGCGACAAAATCGCCCTCGTGGGTCGCAATACTCCGCGTTGGTGTGCGGTGTATATCGCTACAATGACCTACGGCGCAGTTATCGTGCCTATCATGCAGACCTTTACCTCGACCGATATTGCACACATCGTAAACCATTCGGAGAGCCGATTGTTATTCCTCACCGACTCCTATTGGGAGGGACTCGACGAGGAGGCTCTGCCAAATATCGAGGGTGTATTCTCGCTCACAGACTACCATGTGTTGTTCGAGCGTAGAGGCGGCGTTTTGACCGCTTGCGTGGATAGTATGACGGCAAACTACCGCAAACGCTATCCGCAGGGCTTTACCATCGAGGATATCAAGTATGCCGATGTGCCGAATGACCAGTTGATTCTGCTCAATTACACTTCGGGAACTACGGGCTACTCGAAGGGTGTAATGCTTACAGTGAATAACCTTACGGCAAATGTCGCATATATCAAGACTTTGAAGCCTCGCAATGGCGACCACTTCTACTTCTCGAAGGGACGCCGCACATTGGCATTCCTGCCGTTGGCACACGCCTACGGCTGTACGGTCGATTTCCTCACGCCGCTGGCGGTCGGAGGTCACATCAACCTGCTTGGCAAGATGCCTACACCAAAGGTGTTGGTCGAGGCTATGCAGCGTGTACGCCCGAATGTAATTGCTTCGGTGCCTCTCGTATTGGAGAAGATATACCGCAAGCAGATTACTCCGCTTTTGGAGAAGGGTGCTTTGTCGGTGGCTATTAAGGTGCCTTTGGTAAATGAGATTGTACGCTCGAAGATTCGCGAGAAGTTGCTCAATTCGTTCGGCGGCAATGTCGAGTTGTTTATCATCGGTGGTGCGCCAATCAACCAAGAGACCGAGGCGTTCTTGAAGTCTATCCACTTCCCTATTATCGTGGGTTACGGTATGACCGAGTGTGCTCCGCTTATCTCAGTTACGGTGGATCCTACTGAGTTCAAAGTGCGTTCGTGCGGTAAGTATTTGAAGGGTATGTTGGAGGTTAAAATTGACTCCGAAGACCAGCACAATACTCCGGGCGAGATTATGGTTAAGGGCGAATGCGTAATGCAGGGCTACTATAAGAACGAGCGCGACACGAAGGCTGTGTTGAGCGAAGACGGCTGGTTGCGTACAGGCGATATGGGTACTATCGATGAGGACGGTACACTCTATATCAAGGGTCGTTGTAAGTCGATGATTCTCACCGATACGGGACAGAATATCTATCCGGAGCAGATTGAGGATAAACTCAATAACCTGCCACTCGTGTCGGAGTCGCTTGTGTTGGAGAATAAGGGTAAACTCTACGGCTTGGTGGTGCCTGACTTCGCACTCTGCGAGAAGGAGGGTATCGATAAGGATAAGTTGAACGAGATTATGAACGAAAACCTCAAAACTCTCAACCAGCAGGTTGCAGCCTACGAGCGTTTGGTTTCGATTATCATCTATCCTAACGAGTTCGAGAAGACTCCGAAGAAGAGTATCAAGCGATACCTCTACGACATCTCAAAACTCGTCTAACGAGGTAAATTCTAAAACAAACAACAACCGAGAGCCGTTCGCTCTCGGTTGTTGTTTTACTGAAAGCGGAAAACTGATTTAATAAAAAATCCTGTCTCTCGTCCTTCGTCTCTCGTCTAAATTTTGCATTTATGCAAAATAGTTTTTAACTTTGCAAAAATAGTCGTGAGTCGAAAATGGGAAAGTTGAAGATTAATATCCGCAAACAGGTGCTCGGCGAGAATGCGCTCTATCTCGTGATATGGATGGCGGTATTTCTCGTGCCATTTATGAATGCAGGATTGATGTCGGAGGAGATTATTGACCTGCGAGAGGTGATTTTGTCGTGGCTGAAAATATTGCCATTTTTCCTCTTGTTCTTGCTCAATACTTGGATTCTATTTCGCTATCTGCATCGCCGACATCTCTACTGGGTCTATTACCTCGTGTCGGTAGTGCTGATTGTGGGACTCTTTACGATGTTGGAGTTGTACGAGCAGTCCGATATAGCCTTTGCCGTGTCGCTCGGAACTATCGGTCAATCGTTTGAGGCTCAACATATAACTCTTACAGTGTTTCCTTGGTGGGGCAATATGATTGCAGCAGCGCTGATGTTCGGGGCAAATAATGCAATAACGGTGTTTTATCGAAATATGCAACGCGATGAGGATGTAGAGCGTCTGCAACGCCAAAATATTCAGGCGGAGATGTACTACCTCAAACACCAAATCAACCCACACTTTCTGATGAATACGCTCAATAATATCCACGCCTTGGTCGATATCGACACCGAGGCAGCGAAGCAGACTGTTATTCAGCTCTCGGATATGATGCGCTATGTGGTATACGATACGGGAGGTAACTCTATCTCGCTCAAAGAGGATATCAAGTTTGTGAAGAACTATATCGAGTTGATGCGCATACGATATACTGACGATGTCGAGATATCGTTCAACTATCCGCATAACCTGCAAAAGCGTGTAGATGTTCCTCCGCTTATTTTTATAGTCTTTGTGGAAAACGCCTTCAAGCACGGCATAAGTTACAATTCGACCTCCTATATCCGCATAGATATAAAGTGTGTCGATGGCTATGTCGTAGGTCGCTTTGAAAACTCGGTCAACGAGAAGAGTCGCAAGACAAAGCCGGGTATCGGACTCGAAAATGTACGCAAACGCCTTGATTTAATATATGACAAAAGTTACGATTTGCGTATTGATGATATGGGCAACAACTATTGTGTAACACTTAAAATACCTGCACTGAATGGCGATGAGATGCATAGCAATTGATGACGAGCCGTTGGCACTACGCCAAATATCGGGATATATATCGAAGATTTCGTTCTTGGAGTTGGTGGCTACTTTTCGTAGTGCCGTGGCAGCACAAGAGTGGTTGAATGAGAATAGTACAGACCTGATATTTGTGGATATTAACATGCCCGATATGACGGGTGTGGAGTTTGTGCAGACACTCAAAGCCCCGGCAATGGTTATCTTCACCACGGCGTATGCCGAGTATGCTATCGAGGGATACAAGTTGTCGGCTATCGACTACCTGCTCAAACCATTCGGTCTGAACGATATTGTGCGCGCTTCGGAGAAGGCGCAGTCGCTCTACGAACTGTTGCAACTGCAAAAGCAGCGCGAGGCGGCGATGTCTTCCGACAGCGAGACGGGTGAGGAGAACTCCGATACGATTGATGAGCAGGGGGTGCTCTCGGTGCATGCCGACCGCAAGACTCATCTTGTGAAGTTGTCGAATATCGTCTACTTGGAGAGTGCTGGCGAGTATGTTCGTCTCCACCTTGCCGATGGAACAAAGTTGGTTACACTCTTCCGTTTGAAGAATATGGAGAGCGAGTTGCAATCCTCGCAGTTTATGCGCGTGCATCGCTCCTACATAATCAACCTGAACCATATCTCGGGCTATACGAAGGGTAGGGTGTTCCTATCGAACGATGACTATGTGCCGATTGGTGAGAACTACAAGGAACAGTTTGTTAAATACATAAATAGTGTGCAATAATATGTTACAAAAGATGAGAATCGAGAGAGTTTTGGCACTGTCGCTCCTTTTGCTGCTGATGACCTTTACATCGAGGGCGGAGAGTGTGGTCTCCATGCGCGATGTGCGTAGTATGGCAAAGAGTGCGGTGACTATGGATGTAGAGCAGGAGATCTACATTGAAGGTTATGTTGTTAGCAAGCCCTATGGTCATAACAACGATATGAATACACAGATACACTACGCTTCGTTGAAGAACGAGGACCTTGCAACCGTGTATATAGAATCGTTGAGTGGCGATGTTGGTTTTAGATTGAAACTCACAGATCGAAAACTTGCCAAGCAGTTTCCTCGCTATGCGCGTGTGCTGCTCTCGTTGAAGGATACAACCCTCGAATACGCCGAGCCTTGCTCTGTTACGGTCAGGGGTGTAAGCGATGCCAATATAGTGCAACTTATACAGTGCGCAGAGGACGAACTGCCTCGCAAGGAGAAGTATATCGGCGAACTCTGCGATGATGATATCTACACCTATGTAACCCTCAAAGATTGTGAGATTGTCTTCAAGGACGGCTCTTTGTCGAATGTCTATGAGCGATATGTGCAGACTACATCGTTCAATAAGAGGGTAAAGCCGAATAGGTCTATGGACTGCTGGGCGACACTTCTTTGCGATAAGAATGGAGATGCGATTTACTCGCTGACAAACACCATTTGCTCTTGGCGTAGAGATGGCTCGGGCGTGCCACAGGGTGCAGGTTATATGAAGGGCATCTTGTCGTATGGCTCACATCCTCGCTATGGTGGCGATGTCTTCGGTCGCTACATCTTGCGACCTGTTGATGGCGAGGACTATGCGATGGATTGGTCGAAGGCTACTTCGCACTACAAATCTATCGCAGAGTGGAACTGGAACGACAATAAAAACGCCTTCTCGACCGAGTATGGAGATGTTGCCACTGTTACTACCGAGCGTATTCTCGCTGATGAGGGCAAGGGCTCTTTGGTGCTGCCGACAAACTGCGAGGCAATTCGTGGTCGCGATACCAACAATACTCGTGTAGATGCAGGTAAGGTCGAGGGCACAAAGGGCTTTGGCGGCTTTGTGCGCTATGGAGCATTGTGCATCAAGACGGCGGCTCACAACTGGTGGGACTGGAAGCGCGACTGTGGCAAGGGCATTGAGGTGGTATTCTCGACAAAGGGGTTGTCGGGCGATAAATTGCTCTTCGGATTTACCTTTTCGGCAGGCGAGATTTCTGCCGAAACATCATACGGATACCCTCTCTTCTGGAATGTGGAGTACTCGACAAACGGCAAGGAGTGGATATCTGTTGAGGGTAGCACGCCGAAGAAGTTGTGCTCGTTGCCTTGGCATTGGAGCCAAAATGTTCATGGTGTACACTATGACAGTCTCTTGGCGGGCGCAGGCTATACGGAGCATGTGGTAGTGTTGCCAAAGTCGCTATTCGGCAAGTCGAAGGTCTATGTCAGGGTTGTTCCCGTGGCAAAGGTCTCGGCAACTTTGGGCTACGACTATAACGAGAACGGAGCATTGCGCCCGAACTCGATGGTCGAGACCGTGGTGAACTTTGGCTCGGTAGTGGTGCGATATAATTAGTGAAGGGGGAGTACGATATGAAGAGAATTTCGATATTTATAGTACTTATGATGGCGGCATTTGCTGCCAATGCGGGAGAGGCATATTTGAAGGCGGAGCCTAATATGTCACCCGATGCAAATCAATATGCAGTGGAGAGCCTTAATTATACGCAAATCACGGCTCTCGAAACCACTGCCAAGGGGCGTTTGTGGGCATCGGTGCTGTGCGGTGGCGATAGTGCAGAGGGATATATCCTGCTGACTTACAGCGACTCGCGCGGTAAGGCGTGGCAGGCACCTTGCGTGGCTCTCGATGCACGCGATAGGAAGTTGTCGGTGCGCAATGGCGTGTTGTGGCTCTCGCCAAAGGGGGAGTTGTGGCTCTTCTATTCGGTATTCGATGGCTACTACGATGGTCGCGGCTCGATGTGGGCGATGGTCTGCAAGAGCCCCGATAGCGCAAATCCGCAGTGGGAGACTCCGAAATATCTCGGTGTCGGTATCCCGACAGGCTCACCAGTGCTGAATGATAGCGGCTCGTGGGTTTTGCCTGTGGCGTTGTGGGGTAGAGCACTGCTCGAATATAGCAAAACCCCTTATATCGCAAATAGATGGGAGAAGCCCGAGTTTGTTTCGCCATATATCGACAAATATACCGAACTCGACTCGAAGCGCGGTGCAGGAGTCTATGTATCTTCGGACGAGGGTGCATCGTGGAGTGTGCATCTTGGTGTTGTGAAGTGCGCTGACGAGGCTGTGAAGGCACGATTTAATAATCCAAAACTCTTTCGCCACACAGATGGCTCATTGCGTATGGTATTGCGTGCTTCGGGTACGGCGTGGTCCTATGTCGCCACATCGCAAGATGGAGTGGAGTGGAGTGAGCCTGTGCGATTTGTGTCGGCTCCCGACCAGAACTTTGCTGTGCGCCGCCTTGCCGATGGCAAGTTGCTGATGGTGCGCAATGGTCGCTTCGATTGTAACCGCTACTGGTATCCTGAGGGTATGTATGCCTACCTCTCGGAGGATTGTGGAGCAACTTGGTACGGAGGTTTGCGCCTTGCTACCGACATCACAACGCTCAATCCTACCGTTGCCGAGAGCGATAATGGCGATATCTATATTTCGACCTTCAATGAGTCGAATGGCAAAATTGTCAATACACTCTTTACCACATCGGTGGCAGAGATTGATGCCGCTACGGCAGACTACAATAATCAGCCAAAGAGCAGTCGCGTGGTACTTACGGGTGCGGGAGACCAGTCGAGTGCTGCCGAGGAGTTGAAACGACTCACTGCCGAGAAGAGCGATTGGGCTACCGAGACGCTTCGCCTTGCCACATACAACATTCAATACCCCGTAGGCTGGGGCGAGAATCGTATTGCTCCGCTTATTGCGCTGCTCGAAGAGTATAAGTTCGATGTGTTTGGTGCGCAGGAGCCATATCTCAACCAGATTGAGGATATGATGGAGCATATTGGTAAGGATTACGACTGGATTGGAACGAATGTTTCGGGCGACAATAGCGACCGTAATCACCACTTCAACTCTATATTCTATCGCCGCGACCGCTTGGAGTTGCTCGATTACGATACCGTGTGGCTCTCCGATGCAGTGGGCAAACCCGGCTATGGAGCGCGCTCGACACGACTCTTTGTCTGGGCAAAGTTCCGCGATAAGAGAACGGGCAAGGTGTTCTATCACTTCAATGGTCACTACGACCACCGTGGCTACGAGGCGAAGATAGCATCGTCCTATATCGTGCTCGATATGATTAAGCGCGTATCGCAGGGAATGCCAGCATTTGTTACGGCGGACTATAATGCAGATGAAAAGAGCGAGCCATACAAGGTGTTGCAGGAGTCGCCGCTGTTGGAGGATACGATGTTGGCGGTGGCAAATCCTGTGAATGCGCAGTTCCAGTCGCATACGGAGTATAAACCCGCTACGAGCAGAGCGGCTAATGGTCGCCATATCGACCATGTGTTCTATACGCCAAACTCGGTGAAGATTAACTATTGGGAGTTGATAGTCAAGGATTATGACGGAAAGTTCGGCTCCGACCACCTGCCGATATTCGTGGACTGCCTTATTGGGAATTAAAGACGAGAGAAACTGAGAACGGAAAGCGGAGAACTGAGAGCGGAAAACTAATTAAAAAATAATTCTCAATTCTTAATTCTCAATTTCTTTCCGATAACCCAAAATAACAATGAAGAGAGGAATTATAGCACTATCGCCAATAGTTGTATTGTTGGTTGCATATCTTGCGATGTCGCTTGCCTCGGGTGACTTCTACCGCATATCCATATCGGTTGCCTTTGTCGTGGCGGCGGTCTATGCCGTAACTGTGCTGCGAGGCGTTAGCCGCTCGTTGCAGGAGCGTATTTCGGTCTTCTCGGAGGGCGCATCGGACCACAATATAATGTACATGATATGGATATTTGTGCTTGCAGGTATCTTTGCCGCTACGGCAAAGGCTATGGGCGCAGTCGATGCTACGGTGCACTTTACGATGCGCTTTGTCCCTGCCGAAATTCTCCCTGCTGGCATATTTGTCGCAGCCTGCTTCGTGTCGCTCTCGATAGGTACTTCGGTTGGAACAATCGTGGCGTTGGCACCCGTTGTTACGGGCTTGGCGGCACAGTTGGGCGTGGATACCGCACAGATGGTTGCTATTGTGGTAGGTGGAGCATTCTTTGGCGATAACCTCTCGTTCATCTCCGATACGACTATCGCCGCTACGATGAGCCAAGGGTGCAATATGCGGGATAAGTTCCGCACCAACCTGCTGATAGTCTTACCTGCTGCGCTTGTCACACTCGGACTCTATATATTCCTCGGACTTTCGAGCAGTGCGGGTGGCGTAGAGGCGGCAAGTGCTGCGGAGTGGTATAAGACCATTCCTTATCTCCTTGTCTTGGTCTGTGCCATTGCAGGTATGAATGTGCTGCTGGTGCTTGTGTTGGGTATTGTGGCTACGGCAGTTGTGGGACTGGCGTGCGGCTCGTTGTCGGGTGTCTCTTTCTTCGAGGCGGCAGACGATGGCGTGATTTCGATGTGCGAACTTATCGTTATAACCCTTATGGCGGGAGGATTGATGAATATGGTGAAGCAGGGTGGTGGCTTCAACTACATAATAGATGTCATTACTCGCCGTATCTCGGGTAAGCGAGGTGCCGAGGCTGCTATTGCAGGACTTATGGTGCTGACCGATATATGTACGGCAAACAATACTATCGCCATAATAACTGTTGGACCTATCGCTCGCGATTTGAGTAGCCGATATGGTGTGTCGCCACGCAAGAGTGCCAGTTTGATGGATACGGCATCGTGCTTTGCGCAGGGAGTGCTTCCGTATGGTGCGCAACTGCTTATGGCGAGTGGATTGGCGGGAGTCTCGCCACTCGAAATCATTCCTCACCTATACTATCCTATGGCGATAGGGGTGATGGTTGTGCTGTCGATTATATTTCAGTTTCCACGAATTAACAAATAGATATGATGAAGAGATTTTTCACATTTGCATTGCTTGTAGCCACCTCGCTTTTCTTGGCGTGCGAGCCTGAGTATCCTTTTGGCGGAGATGGTCCAAACGATGACGATACTCCTACCACCCAGGAGCCTATCCCTGTGCCAAAACCGGAGGAGCCAGAGCCTGAAAATCCGACACCAGAGGAGCCTGAAAACCCGACTCCCGAAAACCCGACACCAGAGGAGCCAACCCCTGCGGAGGTTACAGCGACTTTGACCTACTCGGAGTGCGCAAGTGCTATATCCGGATATGATAATCCTTGTAATTATAAGAACACCTATGGCACTTGGATTGTTTGCGCCTATGGAGGCAATAAAGATATTCAGATAAACTCAAATAAGGTTGCTTATATCGGCACACCGACATTTGCCAATGATATTACAAAGATTAAGATTGAGTTTAAGAAGAGCTATTCGGGAGATATACTTCTCTGCTCACAGCCAGGAACAAAGCAGGCATCGGGGCAGTTCGAGTCTTTTAGATGTAGCGGTACATCTGCCGAACACACATTGACCACTACGGGTGTAAAATCATTCTATATCCGTTCTTCGGCGTGTGCAAATATCACAGCGATACATATCATTTATGGTGGCTCTGGCAATAGCGGTGGTAATGGCGGTGGCACAACACCAGAGCCTGAAAACCCAAAGCCAGAAGAGCCGACACCGGACCCAACACCAGAACCAGAGCCAGAACCAGAGCCGACACCAGACCCAACACCTGGCGGTGGTACAGCTTCGCAGGATTGGCTCGAATTGCCCGCTGCCGATAATGGTGTGCGATATCCAAATGGCGTGGAGGTTACGATAACATCGGGCGGAGAGCGTAACTATACCATTCTATACGATAAGTCGACCTATACTTCGATGTGGGTAGCATATCCACTTGAATCGAAACATATGGGCTCGTTTAAGCGTCCGGGCTCGTGGTCGTTCAATCCTTTGATTGATACAAAGTTTCAGGTGGATTTGTGTTCACACTCGTATGCTGGTGATTATTCACGAGGACACCTTATTCCTAACGGCTCACGCAATGGAATTCAAGAGATGCAAAAACAGACTTTCTATGTAACCAACTCGGTGCCACAGATTCAGGATAATTTTAATGGCGGTATTTGGAATAATTTGGAGAATGCTTTGCAGGGTATAGCCGATAGAGAGAAGATATATATCGTTACGGGTGTACTCTTCTCGAAGGTCGGTGAGTCAAAGACGATAAAGTATACGAAGGCGAAAGACGATACGAAGAATGTACCTGTGCCAAACTACTTCTATAAAGTAGTCTTGAAGGTTACGACGAATGGTGGTGCTGTAACTTCGGCTTCAACTATTGGCTTCTGGTTCGAGCACAAGACCTATTCTGACTCCTATACCAACTATGCCGTGTCGGTAGACCAAATTGAGCAGTGGACAGGGTTTGACTTCTTCCCTAATCTGCCAGATGGTATAGAAAATTCAGTTGAGAGTAATAGTAGTTGGAGTTCGTTCCAATCGTTCTGATGAGAAAAAAGCCAATGGCTAATAGCAAAAAAAAAGGTTGAGATTACTCAACCTTTTTTGTATTTATTACTTTCACTTTGATGCTCTCGAAAGCCTTTGTCAGCGACTCGATAGAGTTCTTCGCTGCATCGAACTTTACGGTTACGGTCTTGGTAGGAACATCGACCTGCACATCTTTGATGCCCTTCTCGTAAGGAATCGAGTTGAACACCTTTTGCGAGCAGTGTGCGCAGTCGATGTCGGTGGTGAACACTACGGTTACAATCTTCTTCTCAGCCTTCTGCTTTGGGGCTGCCGTTGCCACACCTGCAACCATTGCAAGCGCAGCCAAAATCATCATAATTTTTTTCATAGTTTTATTTTTATTAGTTGTTGTGTACTCTTTAAGTTGTCACGGCGCAACGATTATAGGGGTTATGGGGGTTATAGGGGTTATAGGGTGCGCTGTTTCCTTTTCAGTTCTCCGCTCTCCGTTCTCCGCTCTCCGTTCTCCGCTTAATAAAGGTTAAATCTCACTCCCACATACGCCTTTGCGCCCATAAGTGGTCCCCAAATCAACGAGGAGTTGAAAGCGGTCGAATATGGCGCATCTGCTGCGATTATCGGGTTTTTCTGCTTGTAGTTCAGGATATTCTCGCAACCCACATATATCTCCCACTTCTTGATGCGGCGCGACACCTGCGCGAAGAGCATCGGGTAGATTGGCGACAAGGTCGAGTCCTTCAAATCGCCTGTCTGCGTAGGTATGCGGGCAGGACCGTTCAACTGCGCTGTAAGGTCGAAGGTCCACTTGCGCATATTCGTAGCATATTGCAAGTTAATCAACGCCTTATAACGGCTTACAAGTGGTCTTTCAACCATTGTTGGTGTGCCGTGGTTGTTGATGGTGTAGCGCGAGTCGGTGTAGCGGAATGTCGCAAAGATATCGAAACGCTTGATTGGTGTCCAAGTGATATCAATCTGCGCCGTATGGGTGCGCGACATACCGTGATTGTTGTAGATATCGATAGAGAAAGGGTTGCCCTCTTGGTCTATCACAACGGTATTGAATATGCGCGTGTAGAAGTAATCCACGCTGATTGTCATATCGTTCGGCGAGAAGGTCGAGATGCTCTGCGACAATGAGCCACCCGCCGTCAGAGCATGCTCCATACGGTCGAGGTTTGGCATAATGTTGAAGGTACGACCTGTCGCCATAATACCTATATTATCCGTTACGATATCGGTAGGGCGGTGTCCCAAACCTGCCGAGCCTCGCAGTACGGTTGTAGGGGTGATGTTCCACTTGATGTGCGCACGCGGTGTTATGAGGTGCTTGCGGAAGTAGAAGGCGTAGTCGTAGCGAATACCTGCCACCACCGACAACTTATCTTTGAGGTTGTAGGTATATTCGGTGTATGCTCCTACCTCGCTCTCATTGCGGAGCGAGCCTACGGGTACTACCACCTCACCAGCAAGAGCATCTTCGAGTGTTCCGAAATTCTCGGGCAGGAAGGTGCTGTAACGGAGTTGCTCGTTCACCCAGCGCGAAGATGCACTTACTCCGCTATTGAGCGATGAGCGCGGAGTGAAGTAGTGCACATACATCGCATTTGCGGTTGTCATGTGCTGACGACCACGATACGACTTGTCGGCACCGAAGTAACTATCCTCATCGAAGAAGTCGTAATCGACCACTACGGCGATATTCGAGCGCAACTCCTCGTTGTTTGCCTTGTCGAATAGGGCAGGTCCTACGGGCATTCCGAGTTTGAAGTAGGCGTTAGCCTCCTGATTCTTCACCTCCGAGCCGTAGATATTCTGCTTGTGCCAGTTGTCGTGCCATGAGCCACTCTCGAATGCCGAGTCCTTGCGCAACGATGGCTTGTAGCCCATCTGACCACCTACGCGGTAGTCGTTCAGGTACTTCGCACCCCAGCGCACCTGCATCCCGTTCTCCGCCTGATATAGCCAACGATTTGCCACATTGAATTGGCGCATCATCGGCATATCGCGGTAGCCGTCTTTGTTCTCGTCATGCTCCATCGTATCCATCGAGGCGTGTGCCAAAATCACGGTCGAGAGTCGCTTGTCCTTCGTTACGGGAATTGCCGAGGAGAGGTTGATTTCGGGTTTGAGGTGCGAGTCGAAATATACATTCAGGAACATTCGCTCCTCATCGGTCGGCTTGCGATGTTCGAGGTTAATTTGTCCCGTGATAGCCTCGTGTCCCGCCGTAACAGAAGAAATGCCCTTCGATACCTGAATCGATGAGAGCCACATGCCCGGTGTATAGGATAAGCCGTAAGGGGCAGACAATCCACGCATTATGGCACGATTTTCATCGAGTATCTGCGTGTATGTACCCGCCAAACCGAGCATCTTAATCTGTCGTGCGCCCGAAATGGCATCGCTAAATCCCACCGTCACCGAAGCCGAATTTTCAAAACTCTCCGCCAATGAGCAACATGCCATTTTGCACAGACCCGCAAAGGAGATATTTTCGCTTTTAAGCAAGCCATCTTGTCGGATAAAGTTGCCGAGTCCTCCCTCCACAACTACCGCCTCCACAGCCACACCCTCGTTGAGGCGGAACTCCACCTCGCGTACCTTCTGCTCCACGCGCAGGGTGTCGTTTGTGTAGCCGAGGAACGATGCCACAAGGGCGTTGTTATCCTTCACGCGGTAGAGCGAGAAGTTGCCCTCCAAATTGGTCGCAATACCTACCGAGGTATCTGCCCAGTAGACCGATGCTCCGGGTAGAGGTTTGCCCTGTGCATCGAGCACCTTACCCGTAATGTTTTGTGCCGATACGAATGCCGTACCGCACAATATAGCCAATAATAAAATTGTGATTTTCTTCATTGTTTTCCGCTATTGTTTATTTGCATAATTGGTTTATAGTCAGGCTTTTCGCTTGACTATTCGGGGCTATGCAACAACGGGAGGGGCGCGCATACCGTACCCTAAAAGTGTAGGCGGTGGCGGCAACGGCTCACTATGTTCGCAGTAGTGAGTAGTGAGCAGAGAGTAGTGAGTGGTGAGGAGCGAGGAGTGAGTAGTTGCAAGATGAAAATGGGTAGTGCTTACAACGGGCTCAATATCGATCTCTCTCTCCTTGTTTGTATCGTAAAGTACGATTTTGTTCGAGTGGTCGTGGTTGCAGGAGTGTGGCGACTCGAAGTGTACCTTCTCCCAACCCTCGTGGTGGCAGTCGCACGACTTGGCACAGCAGTGTATATGCTTGTCGTGGTTGGCATGACACGATAGCGCAATAACCGAGTTGCCGAATACCCACACAAGGTACACGGCTAACATTACTACTATTTTCGCTAATCGCTTCATAACAAATTGAGAATTGAGAATTATGGTAAAACGATAAATCGTTTTGTTGTATTAAATGATTAACTATTAGTCGATCATCTGTAAAAATAAAATAGATAAAATTCCTTTAATTATCAATTCTCAATTAAATTGCATTCTTGCAATTTCTCCACCCACGCCTTTGCATCGCGTTCGGCAGTTGCAACATCAACACTATAATTCTCAGTAAGCACCGTAACCACATCGGCAACCTCGAACTCCTTATCCTGCAATGCGTTCCACAGCAGTAACGAGGTGTCGTTGAGCGAGATGATACGGGTCATATCGCAACCCGCCTTGCCCTGCATGATCACCACATTTTCGCCCGCCATCGAGCGCACTTTATATCCCTCTTTGAATCTCATTGAACTATATATTTGGTGCAAAGATAGTGAAAAATTAAGAATTAAGAGTTCGGAATTGAGAATTATTTTTGTTTTTCGTTTTTTTTCTTACTTGGTGCTTAACTTAAAAATTGTTAATAACTATTTCTACGAAATAAGTTGCAAAACCGGAAAAAATTGTATTTTTGCAAAGATTGGAGGATTATCCGTTCATGTGGCGGCTATTTACGAAGCAAATTAACTAAAAACTTAGATACTATGTTGACTCTTATTTTTGCGATTTACACGCTTGTACAGTTGACCTTTTGGTTTCTTGTATCGTGGATTGTGTTGGCAGTTTGCTACCCATTCGACAAAGGTCGTAAGGCGGTACACTGGTGCTCGAAGATGATTTGCATGTTCTTCTGGAAGGTGCCACCTACATGGAAGCAGCATGTCGAGGGTTTGGAACATATCGACAAGAACAAGTCGTATGTCATCACCATCAACCATCAGAGCATGGCGGATATTATCTCGCTCTACTTCCTCCCGTTGAACTTCCGCTGGGTGTCGAAGGAGGAGGTATTCCGTATCCCTTACATCGGACCACTCTTGATTGCGCATGGCGATATTCCGATTCAGCGCGGTAATCCTCGCGAGGCTATGAGCAAGGTTGTGAACGATGGTAAGATGTGGATTTCGCGCGGTGCTTCGATTGCGATATTCCCCGAGGGTACTCGCTCGAAAGATGGCGAGATACACCGCTTCAAGGCGGGAGCATTCGCATTGGCAAAGGAGGCAAATGTGGAGATTTTGCCCGTAGTGCTCGATGGCACAACCAAGATTTTCAAGCCAAAGAGCTACTGGTTTAATTGGAAAAATGTTCTTACCGTTAAGGTGTTGCCACCAATTTCGACCGAGAAGGTAGCCGAGATGGAGGCTGGCGAGTTGGCACAGATGGTACATGAGCAGATGACAAGTGCTTTGGCAGAAATCAGAAAGAATTAGTTTAATAGTGGCAATTAGTGGCAATTAGCGGTAGTTAGCGGCAATCAGTGAAAAAGAAAAACACTAATAACCTCTAATATCCCTTAATAACCTCTAATAACCCCTACAAAGATAATATGGCAGATTTATTAAAGTCACCGGTCGCATACGATGAGGATTCGATAAAGACGCTCACTCCGCGTGAGCATGTTCGTCTGCGTCCCGGTATGTATATCGGAAAACTCGGCGATGGCACAATGTCCGATGACGGTATCTATGTGCTGATTAAGGAGGTTACCGACAACTCGATTGACGAGTTTATGAATGGCTTTGGTGGTCGCGTGGAGATTACCATCGAGGATAATGTTGTGTCGGTGCGCGACTATGGTCGTGGTATTCCGCTTGGAGCGTTGGCTGCTGCGGTGTCGGTGATGAACACGGGTAGCAACTACGAGGAGGACGGCAAGAAGACCGTAGGTCTGAATGGTGTCGGCGTGAAGGCTGTAAACTACCTTTCGAGTGAGTTTATGGCTCGCTCGGTGCGTGACGGCAAGGCACACTCGGTAACCTTTGCGCAGGGTATACAGACAGGCGAAGAGTGGGAGGATAGTGTCAAGGAGAAAGATGGCACCTTCATCAAGTTCCGCGTAGACGAGGAGGTCTTCGGCAAATATAACTACAATTTGGAGTTTGTGGAGCAGCTGCTGCGTAACTACACCTACCTCAATAAGGGGTTGGTGATTACGCTCAACGGCACGCAGTATGTGTCGAAGAACGGACTGCTCGATTTGGTGAACGACAACCTCTCGGAGGAACCTTGCTATCCGCCTATCCACCTTTCGGGCGAGGATATCGAGGTTGTTATAACCCACGGACACGGCTACGGCGAAACATACTTCTCGTTTGTGAATGGTCAGTACACCTCGCAGGGTGGTACGCATCAGGCGGCATTCCGCGAGGCG
>JAZRJD010000052.1:0-2475 GCA_045645625.1 Alistipes sp. | reverse complement strand
ACGCCTCTTTTTGAAATATGTCTGCCGAGAAATTTCATTCTCGACACTACAAATATACAAAAAAATCACTATCTTCGTACAACGAAACTATAAATTATCCCTACAATGAAACGAATTACTATTTTCTTGGCAATGGTGGTGGCGGCGGTTGCGGTGCAGGCGCAGACGCTTGACCGTATGCAGTGGTTTAATGAGCCGGAGGCGTGGAGTATCAAGAACAACAAACTCACAATGCAGGTAACACCTCAAAGCGACTATTGGCGCATCTCGCACTACGGTTTTACCGTTGATGATGCTCCATTCCTCTATACCACACGCGGTGGTGAGTTCGAGGTAAAAGTCAAAATATCAGGCGACTACAAGGTGCGCTTCGACCAAGCAGGTTTGATGTTGCGTACCGACAAGGAGAACTACATAAAAGCAGGTATCGAGTTCGTCGATGGCAAGTACAACATCTCGTGCGTGGTGACTCACCACACGAGCGATTGGTCGGTGATTACGCTTGACAAGCCGATTGACCATATCTGGATCAAGGCGGTGCGCCGTCTCGATGCGGTGGAGATTTTCTACTCGTTTGACGACAAAAACTATACGATGATGCGCAACTGCCACCTCGCCGATAATACACCAGTTATGGTTGGTATGATGGCTGCGTGTCCCGACGGAAAAGGTTTTGAGGCTCGTTTCGAGGAGTTTAAAATAACCCACTTACCAGATCTTCGTCGCTTGGAGTGGTTGAAGAAGAATGGAGAGTAATGTCCTTTTTGCGGATAAAGAGGAAATAATTTGCAGAAAGTAACCCGAAATTTTGCAGATTGGATAAAAGTTTGTATATTTGCAGACCGAAACGGAAAATTATGGTCTGATGGCCGAGTGGCTAGGCAGAGGTCTGCAAAACCTCGTACAGCGGTTCGAATCCGCTTCAGACCTCCAAAAAATGCCTCGCAGATAGTTGTGGGGCATATTTTTTTGGTTGGAAATAGATAGTTCCGATTTCTGGTTGCAGATTGTTGATGGTTATAACCTAATAACCCCAAACCGATGAAGAAAAAGTTATACGGAGTACTCTTTGCGGTGGCGATGTTGGTGCTGCCGACCATGGCACAGGCGCAGATCTATGTCAAACTGAATGCCTTGTATGCTGTTGTGGGAGTGGTAAATCCGCAACTCGAATTTGTTGTTGGTCCGCACTCCTCAATCTCGATTGACCCGATGTTCTCGCCCTATAAGACGATAAAGTGGGGCGATCGCAACGATATCCACGCCCAATTCGGAATTTTGCAGGCGGAGTACCGCTTCTACATCAAGCGCGAGGCGCGAGGTTTCTATGTGAGTGCTAACGCTGGTATGCAGGCGTTCGATTTGACTCGCCCCTACCTCTTTCAGAATGGCAAGTTAGTAACCTTCGAGCAGGGATTTGGTCGCGGTTTCGGTATTATGACGGGTATCGGTATCGGCTACTCGCACACCTTCAAGGAGCGATGGGTTGTAGATGCCTTTTTCGCCTTCGACCGCATGTGGAGTTGGTACAACGACTACTTTGCAAATGGCGAGATAAACCTCTTCCCGCGCCACCAGAAGGAGCCTAAATATCCCGACCCATTCAATGGCTCGGCGGAGTGGCTGCCATCGAAGATTGGAGTCTCGATAGGTTACAAGATTTTTGATCCTACGCAACCTCGTAAATCGAGCAAGCAACGCAGAATAGAAAAGATGCTGTCGCAAAGTCTGCATCTTTTTTAACTATTCTTCCGATACTCGGTTGGAGTTATGCCGACTTCGCGTTTGAAAAAGCGACAAAAATAGGGCGTTGTCGAGAAGTTCAACTCTTCGGCAATCTGTTCGATTGTATGTCCCGAACTGCGCAGAAGAAGTTTTGCTTGCACAGTAACCGATCGATTTATCCAGTCGCTTGCCGTTGTGCCACTCGCCTCAAAGACTAAGCGGCTGAGGTATTGGGGCGATATATTCATCCGCTCGGCATAGAACGGAAGCTCGTGCTTGCCACGATGCGTGTTGAGTTGCTCGATAAACAAGCGAAACAACTCCTCTCTGCGCCCCTTTGGGTGGTGGCTACTCGCAGTGCTATCTACAATACGATAGTGCAGCGATAGTAGTAGGTGCTCAACACTCCGCCTGTCGAATGGCAGCGTGGCCGAAATGGTGTATATCAGTCGAAAATACTCCTCCATCCACTGCTCATTTTCTCCACCAATGAGGTACTCCTCTTTGATGTTTTCGTTCTCCGCAGAGAGCGTAAAGCCTAATAAATCGACAACCGAGTTGGTATCATAGTCGAGAATCTCCGCCACGGAGTTTTGTCCTATATAGAGAGCCTCACCCTCCGAAATTAGATATTCACGAAGGTTGATAGAGAAGCGGACAAAACCACGCAACACCCTGACGATGCGGTTCTCCATAAAGCGGTATGGCTCGCCCCTCTTCATCACGCGCCCAATAGCTACAGCGACCTCG
>JAZRJD010000051.1:0-10354 GCA_045645625.1 Alistipes sp. | reverse complement strand
TTGCAGACGGGCGAGTTTATGCGTGTAGGCTCGGCAAAGGTGCAGAAGACCAATGTGCGCGTGGTGGCTGCGACCAACTCCAACCTGATGAAGGCTATTGCCGATGGTCGTTTCCGCGAGGATTTGTACTATCGATTGAATACGGTACCGATTGTTGTGCCGGCGTTGCGTGAGCGACCCGAGGATATACACCTTCTTTTCCGCCGTTTTGCGGCAGATGTGGCGGTGCAGTACAAGATGCCTGCCATCGCTCTGAATGAGGAGGCTCGTACGATGCTCGAAAACTACTATTGGCGTGGCAATATCCGCCAACTCAAAAATGTGGCGGAGCAGATTTCGGCTATCGAGGAGTCGCGCGACATAACACCGCAGATTCTTGCCAAGTATCTCGCAGATGAGTCTTCGGCTGCATCGCCGAGTGTTACGCAGTCGGCAAAGGTCGAGGATATGAACTCCGAACGAGAACTGCTCTACAAGATACTCTTCGATATGCGCAGCGATATCAACGACTTGAAGCGTATGATGGCAGACCTGCACAGCGGCTACTCCTCGTATCGTGGCGAGTCGCCTACCCCTGCCGAGAAGCGGGAGGTTATGGCGTTGTTGCCCCACTCTGCGCCTGTGGTTGAGGATGAGTATGCCGAGAGCGAGATTGTCGATGAGGTGCCTCGCGAGATGACAAAGGCAGATATGCAGCGTGAGCAGATTGTAAAGGCTCTGCGCCGTAACAATGGCAGTCGCCGTGCCGCCGCTGCCGAGTTGTTTATGTCGGAACGCACGCTCTACCGCAAGATTAAAGAACTCAACATAGAGTAAAAAATTGTTCTGATTAGTTCTTTTTGCACGATGCTTCGGACTCCAAATTCCTCACATAGGCTTACTATGCTGCGGATTTATCGCCTCGCCTCGCACAAAAATAATCTAATCACCTCCAATTTTTTGTAAATTTGTAAACTTGAAATTTTTAATTTTTAATTTGAAGGCCAATGGCTAATGGCTAAAAATGAAAAAGTTGTTTTTTGCATTGTCCGCATTGTTGCTCTTGGCAACAAGTGGTTGCACGGTTAAATACACATTGTCGGGTGCTTCTATTCCGCCCGATGCAAAGACATTCTCGGTGGCATACTTCCCGAATAATGCGCCGATGGTTGCCCCTATTTTGAGCGCAACGCTCACCGATGAACTTACGCAGCGTTTCGCTACGCGAACACGCCTTGTGCAGGTGCCTGAGGGTGGCGACTTTGCCTTCGAGGGCGAGATTGTCGGCTATACCTCGACCACATCTTCGGTGTCGAGTGGCGACTATGCTCTCCAAAACCGACTGACGATTACGGTGAAGGTAAACTTTACGAATGTTGTCGATGATAAGGCATCGTTCAAGGCGAGATCCTTCTCGGCGTATGCCGACTACGACTCCACAAAGTTGCTCAACGAGGTCGAGAGTACGCTGATACCCGAGATTGTAGACCAACTTGTAACCGATATCTTCATGGCGGCAGCCTCGAACTGGTAGTATGATGAGAGACGAAAGACGAGAGACGAAAGACGAGAGAATTGTCGAGTTGCTTGACAAATATCCTTGGTACGAGGTGACGCGGGCGTTGAAAGCGCAGTCGGAGGGTGTGTCGCCGCAGCGTTATGCCGTTGATATCGAGAAAATTGCCGAAGAGAGCGAGGGCGAGATTATCAGCCGCTTTCTGCGCAAGGGCGACTATCGCATAGTTGCCGAAGAGGGCGATGTCGAGGGCGATGTTCGCACCGAAGCAGAGATTGACGATGAGGACGATATCGTAAGCGAGGAGTTGGCGGAGATATATCTTGCGCAGGGGCTAAAATGCGAGGCAATTGAAATATATCGCAAATTAAGTTTGCTAAATTCGGAAAAAAGTGCTTACTTTGCCGAGAAAATCGAAAATATCGAGAAAATAATTAAAAACAGATAGACTATGTACACATTTTTGATTGTATTGATTCTTCTTGCAAGCGTATTGATGGTGCTTGCAGTATTGGTTCAGAACCCAAAGAGTGGTATGGCATCGAACTTTGGTGCATCTAATCAGGTTATGGGTGTTCGTCAGACTGCGGATTTCTTGGAGAAATTCACTTGGGGTGCAGCTGTTGTAATTCTCGCATTGTCGCTCCTCTCGACCATCTTCGCAGGTGACAAGTTGAACGAGGCAGGCAAGTCGGGCGTATCGGGAGACCTCGAAATGCTCTCTACGCCTGCTACCGAGCAGACAGTGGAGATGCCACAGGCTGAACTCCCTGCTGCAACCGAGACTCCTGCACAGAACTAATTGTGACATAAGAGGGAGCGGGGCTCCCATATCTTGTATATGTCATATCAATAGTGTAGAGGCGTAGTAGGGAAGACTCGGAGTAGGGGAATCCATGAATTGACATGGCAAAATCCACATGGCAACATGTGGAATGCGTTAGGTGCACACTTAGTAATACTCTTATGGTGTGTGAAGATGATGAAGCAACGGTCCTAATGGGATAAAAGAAGTCCGCCTTCAAAGTTCAGATACCGAAAATTCCTACCGCTATTGGTATCTCAAAAAGGTTGAGCAAGTGCTCGACCTTTTTTGTTTGATGTGTGAAAAATGGACATAAAACACTCTTTATGGCAAAAAGAGATTAAATTCTTAATTCTTAATTCTTAATTCTTAATTTTATTTTGTATTTTTGCGTAGATTAAGAAATATAGTGTTGCTATGTTGAAGAAGAGTTGCATCTTACTGCTGTGTGCAGTGGCAAATATAGGTCTTGCTGGGGCTATGCCTACACCCGAGATAAAGCGAGAGAGGGAGCGTGCAATATCGCTTATCGAGCACGGTCGCTATACCGAGGCTCGGCAGGTGCTTACGCTGTTGCGTGAGCGTATACCTATTGACGAGGAGGTATTGGCGCGACATGTCGACTTTGAGTTGGTGCGTTGTGCTGCCGAGTTGCACGATAACGATGCAGAGAACAAGATGCTCGCCTTTCTGCGCCGCTATCCAGAGTCGGTGCATGTGAACGATGTGCGCTTTATGCTGGCGATGTACTATTGTGAGCGTGAGGAGTATCAGAAGGCTCGCACCTACCTTGATAAGGTGTCGTACAGGGCTTTGAGCAGCAGCGACCGCGAGAAGTACAATATGCGTATGGGTTATATCGAGTTCGTGGCTGGTAACTACGATAAGGCTTATTCGCTGTTCTCGACACTCTCGCCTGCGGGCAACTATGCCGACCATGCGACCTACTACAAATCCTATATCCACTACGCGCGTGGCGAGTACAAAGAGGCGTACCAAGGCTTCGACTCGCTGAAAAAGAGCGACAACTACGCAAAGGTTATCCCGTACTACCTCTTCCAAATCGAGTTTGCAAGGGGTAACTACCAATATGTCGTTAAGAGTGGCGATGAACTGCTGAAACAATCTGTCGAGGTGGAGCGCACCGAGTTGATGCGTGTAATTGCGGAGGCGTGGTACCGTTTGCAGGGCTACAACAAATCGTTCCTCTATATGTCGATGTATCAGCGTTCGGGCGGCAAGATGGGGCGTGAGGAGAACTATATTCTCGGCTACTCGGCATACCGTTCGACCGACTACGCTACGGCTATCGAGGCGTTGCGAAAGGTTGCGGAGGGTAGTGACGAGTTGGCGCAGAACGCCTCGTATCACTTGGCTGACTGCTACATCCGCCGTGACGACAAGCGACAGGCTATACACGCCTTTGCGATGGCGGCAGACGAGAAGTACAACAATGAGATTTCGGAGGATGCCCTCTTTAACTACGGCAAGTTACTCTTCGAGACGGGTGGCGGAACATTTAACGAGTCGATAAATGTGCTGACACGATACATTACGAAGTATCCCGACTCGGAGCGTGCAGACGAGGCACGCGAGTTGCTGATAGCCGCCTATTACAACTCGCACGACTACGAGATGGCATACAAGGCTATCAAGGCATTCCCAAATCCTGACGGCACGCAACGCGCTGCATTGCAGAAGATAGCCTACTTCAATGGCTTGGAGGCATTCTCGGCGGGCGACTACGACAAGGCAAAGTCGGCTCTTGACGAGGCGCAGAAGATAGGTGTAAGTCCGAAGTACAACGCATTGTGCCTCTTCTGGCTGGGCGAAATTGAGTACCAGCAGGGCAATATCGCACAGGCGATAAAGTACTACGACTACTATCTCCGCCGTGCGCCGAAGTCGGAGCGTGAGTACAAGATGGCACTCTACAATCTTGGCTATGCCCATTTCGCACAGAAGAGCATGGCGAAGAGCCAAAAGGCGTTCGAGGGCTTTGTATGGTTGTACAAAACGGCAGACCGCTATCGTGCCGATGCTCTCAATCGTCTGGGCGATACGCAGTATTCGCAGCGCAAATATGCCGATGCAGTGAAGAGTTACGAGGGTGCTGTGGCACTCGGCACGGCGGAGCAGGACTATGCCAAGTATCAGCGAGCGATATCGCTTGGCTTGGCAGGTAAGACCACCGCAAAGATTGGCGCACTGCGACAGATGCAGGGCGAGAACTGTGGCGACTACAACGATGATGCTGCCTACGAACTCGGTCGCACCTATGTATCGCTCGGTCGCTATGCCGATGGTGCTTCGGTGTTGGAGGGTTTTGTGGAGAAGTATCCGCAGTCGCCATACTACACACCTGCGCTGCTTGACTTGGGCTTAGTGCACTTCAACCTTGGCAATAGCGACAAGTCGTTACACTACTATGACCGTATTATCTCCTCGGCTCCGCAGTCGGCAGCGGCAAAAGATGCGATGCAGAGTGTTCGCGAAATCTATGTGGCAAAGGGCAATATCAACGACTACTTCGCTTACGCCGAGCGTACGGGCGTGGAGTGCGATTTGAGTATTATGGCACGCGACTCGTTGTCGTTCCGTGCAGCGCAAAATATATATCTTGCCGACCGCACCGCAGAGGCGGTAGAGCATTTGAAGGACTATTTGGAGAGCTATCCGAAGGGATACTACACTAACGATGCGTTGTTCTGCCTGAGCGACTGCTACCTCAAAAGCGATAGTCTTGATCGCGCGGTGGAGAGTCTGAAATTGTTGGCGGAGCAGCCGCAAAATCAATATACCGTACCTGTGGTTGAGAAGTTAGCGCGTGTAACCTTCGACAATCAGATGTATGCCGAGTCGGCACCTGCCTTCCGCCGTATGTACGATGTTGTGGATAGTGCAGTATCGCGTACGGAGGCGGCAAACGGATACGCCGAATCGGTGATTTTGCGCAAAGATGATGACGCACTGATGGCTATGGCAAACGATTTGGATACCTTGGCAGATGTCGATGCTACGATGTTGCGCCGTGTCCGTTTTGCAAAGGCGAAGGTACATACCTCGCGCGGCGAGAGTGCCGATGCCCGCAAAATATACGAGTTGCTCTCTGCTGATGTCTCGACCGCAGAGGGTGCCGAGTCGGCATATCGAGTTATCGAGGCGTTGTTTGGCGAGGCAAACTACGATGAGTGCGAGAGGCGAATCTACGCCTTGGCGGATAGCAAGACACCTCACTCGTATTGGTTGGGTAAGGCATTTATTTTGTTGGGCGATATATATGTGCAACGCAACGACCTCTTCCAAGCGAAGGCTACATATCGCAGTGTGGTAGATGGTTATACGCCTGCCGATGACGGCATTGTAGCGGAGGCGCAGTCGAAACTCGAAAAATTGAATTAGTACCTATGAAACGATATATTACAACTCTGATTATACTCTGTGCGGTGTCGCTCTCGGCATCGGCACAAGTTACGAAACAGGTCGAAGTAACCAAGGATTACGCCCCTGAGATTAGCGAGGCGCGCAAGATGGATATCGCACCTAATATGGTCGATACAATTACGCTGCGCCCCGAAATAGACTATACGATTACTCCGCGTTCGTTTGCTTCGGCACTCGGCACGCATCGCTTCAACCCCGCTACGGTGACCTATTGGGAGTACAAACGCCAATACCCATTCTACTTGAAGGTAGGTGCGGGCTATCCACTCAATACGGTGGGAGACCTGTACGCCACGACACATCGTGCCGATGTGGGCTATCTGACGGGCTATGCGCAGCACTACGGGCAGTACTCGAAGTTGAAGTATAGGAGCGGTTTCGATGGTAAGGTATATAAGGATAATCGCTCGATGCAGATGAATAACAAGTTTGGCGTTATGGGAGGCAAGTACTTCGGTCGCTATACTCTGTCGGGTGACCTCTTCTATCGTATGGATACCTACCATCGCTATCCAATGCATAACGAGTATGAGTATGACTCGGAGGGTGTTGCGGTGCCAGTTTTGGAGTACAAACGCCGAAAGATAGACTTCGAAGATGTAAACTTGGCATTGTCGTTTGGCGACTCGTTTGCCGATTACAGCCACCTCAATTTCAAGGTCTACGCCTCGGCAGACTTCTATAACGACAAGTCGCAGAACTTTGTTGCGGGAGACCGCTACCAGCAGATGAATGTTACGGGCGGTGTGGCGTTGGCACGCGAGATTACCAAGCGTAGTGCCTTGTCGCTCAATCTCGACTACGAGGGCTACTATGGTCTGCGCTCATTGAAGGCGTACAACAACTCTATCGTGGGTGGTACGCTATTGTACCGCTATCGCTCGGGCAGACTTATCGATTTGACCATAGGAGCAAAAGTATTCTATGACCACAATCCGGCAGATACGAAGAAGCAGGATAGATGGCACGCCTTCCCGTATGTGGCAATGTCGCTCAATATCAACGACAAAGGCTCGTTTGTGCCTTATATTGAGGTCGATGGCGAGTTGCAGAATAATAGTTACTACTCGTTGGTGCGCCACAATCCGTATGTTGCGATTTTAGGCGGAGCAAATGGCTCGTTGAGTGCAGGTGCGGTACTCCCTAATACCGAGTTGTGGAATGTTCGCTTCGGAGTCTCGGGACACTCGGCAAGCAGCAAATTCGCATATCGCTTCTATGCCAATATGTCATTCTATAACAACGCCCTGTATTGGTACAACATAAACCAGATATTCTTTGGCGCGGAGAGTGCCAAGCGCAATATATGGTCGTTGTGCGGTGCGGTGGACTACAAACCAATCTCGCAGTTACTTCTCACAGCGCAGGTGAAGGGCTCGTTGTATACCAACTACGCAAAGTTGGGCGATACTCCGCTTGCCGCTGCAATGCCCGATGTCGAGGCGTTGTTGAGGGTGCGCTACTCGCACAAGAAGTTTACATTGGGGCTGTCGGCAGAACTCTATGGCTCTACCAAGTGGACCTATGTACAGGACTACTCTCTCTTCAATTCAGAGATAACACTGCCTACGCAGACGGGCATCTTCGATGCTCCCGTGTCGCTCGATTTGAGCCTCTATGCCGACTGGCATGTTAGCAAGACCTGTACCGTATTTGCCGAGGGTAACAACCTCCTTGGCGATGTGTTGCCAACCTATCGTTGGGCATTCTATCGCGAAATGGGCGCATCGTTTACCGTTGGTGTGAAAGTGCAGTTTTAATGCGGAACATTAAATTAAGAATTGTCGATTAAAAAAGCCAAAAGCCAATGGCTAAAAGCAAAAAAACATGGGAAACAAATGTTTTTATACCGTTCCGTTTGTGTGGAGCAGGCGGTTGTGGGTAATGACCTTCGGATTCTTTATCCTTTGGGCGGGAGGCTCGGCGTGGTTGCTCTATTGCATCTTTACGCAGGAGGGTGCGGGTATGCTCGAATCGTTGGTTGCGCTCAATATCCTAATGCTGCCTACGATGCTTATCTGCGAGGGCTACGCTCCGCAACGATTGGAGATAGGACACGACCATATCACAATTCTGCGCCGCTACAAGAGTGTGACGATAAGTTCTAACGAGGTGCAGAGTGTAGAGCGCTTGCCCGACAATGCTATGCGTTGGGCGATACGCACGGGTGGGGTAGGAGGACTTTTCGGTTTCTACGGCAACTATCGCACCCATGCCATAGGCTCATTTACGCTCTATGCCACGCAGTTCGATAATCTCTTTTTAATCACTCTGCTCAACGGCAAGAAGATTGTTATCTCCTGCTCCGAGCCAGAGAAGATGCAAGAGTTCCAAAACTAACCGAAGGTCGGCTTTGTGCCGACCTTCGGTTGATTAAAAGTTAAAAACTTCTTTAACTTTCAACTCTCAACTCTCAACTATCTCGGGCTTGCTGCCGCTTTATTGCGGAAATACTCCAATGCCGGTGGCTCGTTGCCAATAAGCGACTCGTATTTGTAATCCTTGCCCTGTGCCGACTCCCACTCCTCGCGAATCTGCTTCAATGCCGCAGGGTTTTTGTATAAATCGATAAAGGTCATTGTGATAGTCTTGGCGGCGTTAAGTGAAGCCTTTGTACCGATAGATGTTCCCACTATCGAGGAGAAGTTCCAGGTGTGAATGCTGATAACATTGGCGCAGGTCTCGACTCTGCAAAGCGGTACCACCTGCGACACATCGCCCGTGTCATCGGAACTTCCTCCGCCAAATGTCCACTCCTCGACAAATGGCTCAATCCTCTCGAATGGCGTCAAATCGACCGAAGAACTCTCGCCCGTGCCACGATTTAACTCCTTGACATACGCCTTCTCGGCCTCGGTCAGTTCTATACCACCCACCTTTTCGAGGTTGCGGTGCGCCATCTTCGCAAGGGTGTTATTGCGCAAAATCGAGTATGTACCACTCAAAAACTCATACTTTACCGTTGTTCCCGTACCCAAAGCAGCACCTTCGGCAGTGGCAATTGTGCGCTTCAACAGGTCTTTCAATACCTCGGAGTCGGGGTGACGGAGGTAGTAATATACCTGCGCCTTGTCGGGCACGATGTTCGGAGCCTCGCCACCATTGGTGATGATGTAGTGCATGCGACAATCGGGGTGGATATGCTCGCGTTTGAGATTCATCATAAAGTTCATCGCCTCTACGCCATCGAGTGCCGAGCGACCTTTGTGCGGAGATGCTCCCGCATGGGCGGTCTTGCCGATAAAGTTGAAGAGTACGCCAATCTTCGCCGACTGCGAGGTGTGGAGTATCTGGTTGCGGCTTGTAGGGTGGTACGAGATAACGCAATCGACATCGTCAAAGAGCCCCTCGCGTACCATATAGGTCTTGCCGCCACCGCCCTCTTCGGCAGGACAACCGTAGAGCTTAATCGTTCCCTTGTGCCCCTCGGCAAGCCACTTCGATACTGCTACCGCGGCGGCAGTTGCTGTTGTGCCGATAAGATTGTGTCCGCAGCCGTGTCCGTAGCCACCCTGAATACGAGGGTTGAAGCAGGCTGTGGTATCCTGCGACAAACCCGGCAGGGCATCGTACTCGGCTAATACCCCCATAACGGGCTTGCCCTCGCCATAGGTCGCCACGAAGGCGGTCGGAATGTTGGCAACACCGCGCTCGACCTTGAAACCGTGCTCTTCGAGGTGCTTTATAATAAGTTCTGCACTCTTGTACTCCACATAACCGGGCTCGGCGTATTCGTGAAGTTGTTTCTGCATTTTGTCGTAGGTGCCGAACTGCGAGTTGAGCCAATTCATCGCGACATTCGATACCAATAATACCGATGCTAATAGTGTTTTAACCATACCTGATAAGATGTGTTTAGTGATTATAAATTGTTGTTTTTTCTCTCTGTATCGTGAATGCAAAAGTAGTGATTTATTCCCGAACAAGCAAAAAACAATAATACCCACCTGCCACAAAACCACGCGGGTACGATTTTTCGATACCTATGAGGGGTGGTGTGGCAAATTGGTTATAAAGTATTGCCCCCCCCTAGGTTAGGGGGACGAGCGTAGCGGAGGGAGTATGTAAAAATAACAACACTAAACTATATAATTCCCTAAAAAATTGTACTAAAAACAATAAGGGAGATTGCCACGGCTTGTACCAAGCCTCGCAATGACGATATAAAAAAGCCAATGGTCGATGACTAAAAGTCCTATGATTTTTTATTATTAAAAAAGTTGTGTAATTCAAAAAATTATTCGTACCTTTGCGCACTCGCAAAGTGCGAGGTTGGATTACATAAATTTTTTAACAAGTATTAGATGGATTCATTAAGTTACAAAACTATCTCGTTGAATGCAGCGACAGTCAACAAGGAGTGGGTTGTCATTGACGCTACCAACGAGGTATTGGGTCGCTTGGCTTCGCAGGTCGCTAAGATTCTCTGCGGAAAGAACAAGCCGGGCTACACCCCTCATGTTGACTGTGGTGACAATGTTATCGTTATCAACGCCGAGAAGGTGAAGCTCACAGGTAAGAAGTTGACCGACAAGGTCTATGTCCGCCACACTGGTTACCCAGGTGGTCAGCGTTTCGCTACTCCTGCCTTATATTTGGCAAAGAAACCT
>JAZRJD010000050.1:0-7015 GCA_045645625.1 Alistipes sp. | reverse complement strand
GTTTATGAAGCGTTGGTTGTACACCATCAACGAGGGTAAGTTCTCGATGGAGGATATCGAGAAGGACTTCGAGTCGTTCCTCAAAATGTTCACTTGGAACTACATCCAGCGTCAGGTTATCACCGCAGAGGAGATTAAGGTGTCGGCAGACGAGGCTAAGGCTGAGGCTAAGGCTTTGGCTGCTGCACAGTTCGCACAGTACGGTATGCCTAACGCACCGGAGGAGATGCTCGAAAACTTCGCAAAGAATATCCTCGACAACAAGGAGCAGAACCAGAAGGTTTACGAGAAGTTGTACGAGCAGAAGGTTGTAGAGTCTGTACGCTCGAAGGTTAAGGTTGCCGAGAAGGGTGTTACTGCCGAGGAGTTTGCAGAACTTGCAAAGAACTTGTAAGAAAAGTCGTCTAAAAGGGTGATTTCGGCGTTATGCTCATTTTTCAAATGCTCACATACGCCCAGTATGCTCCGCTTTGAAAAATTCGCAAGCCTTGAAATCCCACCTTTTATACAACTTTTAGGTTGTAGTAATATGGAATAAACAAAGACTCTGCAAGTTGGCGCAAGACTTGCAGAGTTTTTAGTCTTTGTTAAACAAAAATCAGCCAATGGCTACCGCTGCGATCAAGCCGAGTGCAGAGACTGCTTGCAGACTATGCAGAGGCGGAGCAGTGAAGACCGAAGGTCAATGGCCAAAGGCTAATGGCTAAAAAATATGAACGAATTTGAAAAATTTGCCCACGGACATTGTGGCATCTCGTCACTGAAATTGCACGACTACAAGGCGATACATTCTGCCTACATCAATCCGATGATTTTGGAGGAGCGACAACTGAATGTTACACAACTCGATGTATTTAGCCGCTTGATGATGGAGCGTATCCTCTTTTTGGGTGCGCCCGTAACAGATGATGTCGCCAACATCATTCAGGCACAACTCCTATTCTTGGAGTCGGTAGACCCAATCAAAGATATACAGATATATATAAACACTCCGGGCGGCAGTGTCTCGGCAGGTCTTGGTATCTACGACACTATGCAACTCGTCAATTGCGATGTTGCAACCATCTGTACCGGTATGGCTGCTTCGATGGGTGCTGTGCTTTTGACCGCAGGAGCAGCAGGTAAGCGTCAGGCTTTGCCACACTCTCGCATTATGATTCATCAGCCACTCGGAGGTGTGCAGGGACAGGCAAGTGATATCGAGATTACTGCTCGTGAGATTGCCCGCACCAAGCGCGAGTTGTACGAGATTTTGTCGGAGCACTCGGGCAAGAGCGTAGCTGAAATTGAGCGCGATGCCGACCGTGACTACTGGCTCTCGGCAACCGAGGCGCAGGAGTATGGATTGATTGATACAGTATTGTCAAAACACACGAAGTAACGATGGCAAAACAGAGTGGAAATAAGGGCGGACAACGCCGCGAAGATTGCTGCTCGTTCTGCGGTCGCCGCCGCAACGAGGTCGATATCATGTTTCAGGGTGTCGATGGGGCGAATATCTGCGGAGCGTGTATCGAGGTTGGACATAAATCCCTAAACGAGGCGGGCTTGGCAATAGCCTCGCCAAAGGCGAAGGCAAAGGAGCAGGGCGTTTCGATGAGCGATGTTCCGAAGCCAAAGGAGATAAAGGAGTTCTTGGATAAGTATGTTATTGGTCAAGACGAGGCGAAGCGTTCGATTGCCGTAGCGGTCTACAACCACTACAAACGCTTGTCGGTGGCGCAGGGTAACGAGGAGGTCGAGTTGGACAAGTCGAATATCGTATTGGTAGGTCCAACGGGTACGGGTAAGACTCTGATTGCCCGCACGATTGCTCGTCTGTTGAAGGTGCCGTTTACGATTGTCGATGCTACGGTGCTTACACAGGCGGGATATGTCGGCGAAGATGTCGAGAGTATCCTCTCGCGACTGTTGCAGGCGGCAGACTACGACACAAAGGCTGCCGAACGAGGTATTGTCTTTATTGACGAGATTGACAAAATTGCGCGCAAGGGCGACAATCCAAGCATCACACGCGATGTTTCGGGCGAGGGTGTTCAGCAGGCACTCCTGAAAATTTTGGAGGGCACCATCGTAAATGTTCCACCGCAGGGTGGTCGCAAACACCCCGAGCAGGCATTTGTGCAGGTTAATACCAAGAATATATTGTTTGTCTGCGGAGGCGCGTTCGATGGTATCGAGAAGCGTATTGCACAACGATTGAATACTCGCGCAATGGGCTACGGAAGAGTTGATACCGAGAGTATCGACCGCGATAACCTGCTGAAATATGTTCAGCCGCAGGATATCCGCTCGTTCGGACTTATCCCCGAGTTGGTAGGTCGTCTGCCGGTGCTTACACACCTCGAACCTCTGTCGCGCGAGGCGTTGCGAAATATCTTGACCGAGCCGAAAAATGCTATTGTGAGCCAGTATAAGGCGATGTTGGCAATGGACGGCGTGGAGTTGGAGTTTGCACCCGAGGCGTTGGAGTATATCGTGGATAAGGCGGTAGAGTTCAAACTCGGTGCGCGAGGTCTGCGTTCGATTTGCGAGGCGGTGATGAAGGAGTTGATGTACGAGGCTCCATCATCAGATGTTAAGCATATCGTTGTGACTCGTGACTACGCCGAGGAGCGTGTCAGCCGTGCGCCTATGACAAAGTTGCACCAAGTAGGGTAATAATTTTGTCGATGCATTTGGCGAAATAAGAAAAACTTGCTACTTTTGTGGTTGGAAAAATATCAGATATACATATTATAACTATGGCAACTAATTCAAAATTGATGAAGGCGGCGGATAATATCCGTATTCTTGCGGCCTCGATGGTCGAGAAGGCAAAGTCGGGACACCCAGGCGGTGCTATGGGCGGAGCAGACTTTGTAAGTGTACTCTTTGCGGAGTTCTTGCGTTATGATCCGGATAATATGCTCTATCCGTATCGCGATCGTTTCTTCCTTGACCCGGGACACATGTCGCCAATGCTCTATTCGGTACTTGCTTTGGCAGGTCACTACTCGATGGAGGATTTGCAGCAGTTCCGTCAGTGGGGTAGCGTAACACCCGGACACCCTGAGGTGGACTTCTTGCGTGGTGTAGAGAATACCTCGGGACCACTCGGTCAGGGACACGCTATGGGACTTGGTGCTGCTATTGCAGAGCGATTTATGGTTGCTCGTTTTGGCGAGTGGCAGGCTCACAAGACCTATATTTACATATCGGACGGTGCCGTTCAGGAGGAGGTATCGCAGGGCGTTGGTCGTATCGCCGGCAACCTCGGCTTGTCGAACATCATAATGTATTACGACTCGAACAATGTGCAACTCTCGACTAAGGTAGACGAGGTTGATCAGGAGGATATCGCAGCGAAGTATCGCGCGTGGGGCTGGCAGGTGTTGGAGATTGACGGACACAATGTCGAGCAGATTCGCGAGGCTTTGACCACTGCAAACGCTTCGACCGAGAAACCTACGCTTATCATCGGTCATACCGTTATGGGCAAGGGCTTGGTTACTGCCGAGGGTGAGTCGTTCGAGGATAAGGTTTCGACTCACGGACAGCCAGTGTCGGCTGCCGGTGCAAGTTTCGAGGCTACAATCAAGAATCTCGGTGGCGATGCCGAGAATCCATTCCAGATATTCCCTGAGGTTGCAGAGTTGTTCGCTTCGCGTGCAGAGGCTCTCCGCGCAGAGATGGTAGAGCGCAAGGGCGTTGAGGCGGAGTGGCGTCAGGCAAACCCTGCCTTGGCTATCAAACTCGACAACTTCCTCTCGGGCAAGTTGCCGGAGATTGACTACCGCTCGATAGGTGTTAAGTCGGGCTCGGCAACCCGTGCCGCATCGGCTACCGTACTCGGTGCATACGCCGAGCAGGTCGAGAATATGATTGTCGCTTCTGCCGATTTGAGCAACTCGGATAAGACCGATGGCTTCTTGAAGAAGACTCACGCCTTCAAGCGTGGCGACTTCTCGGGTAAGTTCTTCCAAGCGGGAGTTTCGGAGTTTACGATGGCGTGCGTAATGAACGGTATGGCACTTCACGGAGGCGTTATTCCTGCTTGTGGTACATTCTTCGTATTCTCTGACTATATGAAGCCTGTTGTTCGTCTCTCGGCGTTGATGGGCTTGCATGTTATATTTATTTGGACTCACGACTCGTTCCGTGTGGGCGAGGACGGACCTACCCACCAGCCAATCGAGCAGGAGGCACAGATTCGTTTGATGGAGCACCTCCACAACCACAAGGGTGAGCGTTCGATGGTAGTTCTCCGTCCTGCCGATGCAGAGGAGACCGTTGCTGCGTGGAAAATTGCTCTCGAAGAGCATCGTCCAGTGGCTCTCGTGCTCTCGCGCCAAGATATCAAGTCGTTGCCAAGTCATACAGCTCGTATCGACGAGGCTATGCAGGCATATAAGGGTGCCTACACCGTTGTCGATTCGGCAAATCCTGAGGTTGTAATGGTGGCTTCGGGCTCGGAGGTTTCGACCTTGGTGGCAGGTGCAGAGTTGCTGATGCAGGAGGGTATCAATGTTCGCGTAGTGAGCGTTCCGAGTGAGGGCTTGTTCCGCGACCAGCCAAAGTCCTATCAGGAGAGCGTTTTGCCGGTAGGCGTAACGCGCTACGGTATGACCTCGGGCTTGCCTGTAACACTGCTCGGATTGGTAGGCTCGTTGGATAATATCCACGGTCTCGACCACTTTGGACACTCGGCTCCTTACAAGATTCTCGATGCAGAGTTTGGTTATAATGGCGAAACCGTATATAACGAGGTGAAGGCACTTTTGGCTAAATAGTCGATTAACTATTAGACAGGTAGGGGTTGCGAATGCAATCCCTATTTGTTTTTCTGGAATTATCGTAAACAACTTCTCGCTTCAAGCGGAAAACGGTACTATTAGTAGTTTCTAATATCAAATTTGAGTCTTTATGTTATTAGTTTTCCGTTTCCGTTTTCCGTTTCCGTTTATTTTACTATATTTGCGGTGTAATATGCAAAAGGAATGCAGTTATGTTTTGGGGCGAAATATGGGATTTCATTAAGCGCAATATATTTGGTATTGTACTGATTATCACTTTGTTGGTGGCAGTACCTTGGTCGCTTATCTTCGTTCTTCCTGTGGCGATATTCTTCTTGTTACTGCTTGTTGTTGTATGGCGAGTGCGCCGTCAGCAGCGGAAGATATACGAGGAGGTACGCCGTCAGGCAGGTGAGCGATACGAGCAGCAACAGTCGCAGCGCTCGTGGTGGCATCGTGCCAACAAGAGCGAGGGCGAGGTTACCGTAGTGCAGACCGAGCAGCCCGAGCAGCGTGTGAGTGATGATGTCGGCGAGTATGTCGATTTCAAGGAGATTAAAGAGGATAAAATTAAATAACCACCGACCGCAGAGTTGTGTGGGTGTGCAATAATATGAAGATGTTAAGCAAGTTTTTTGGAGCGATAGGTCGCTATGTGATACTTATGGGCAAGGTATTTTCGCGCCCTGAGAAGTGGAGCATCTACTATCGCCGTACGATAAACGAAATTGAGGCTCTCGGCATCAACTCGATACCGTTGGTAGCGATTATCTCGGTATTTATCGGTGCAGTTATCACATTGCAGATGGCACTCACCTTGGAGTCGCCATTTATCCCGAAGTATATGATTGGCTACGCCACACGCGAGACGATGTTCTTGGAGTTCTCCTCCACCGTTGTCGCCATTATCCTCGCGGGAAAAGCGGGCTCGAATATCGCCTCGGAGATTGGTACAATGCGTATCACCGAGCAGATTGATGCACTCGAAATTATGGGAGTAAATTCCGCTTCGTACCTTATTATGCCGAAGATTATCGCCACCGTATTATTCTTCCCTCTCTTGGCGTTGTTCAGTATGATAGTGGGAACACTCGGCGGATATGTTATCGCGATGACGGGCGTCGTTCTGCCTTCGGAGTATATCGAGGGCTTGCACTACTGCTTTGTAGCAGGCGAGATAACCTACTCTTTGGTGAAGATGGCGGTATTTGCCTTCCTTACAACCTCGATTTCGGCATTCTATGGCTACTATGCTGCCGGCAACTCGCTCGAAGTGGGTCGTGCTTCGACTCGTGCGGTGGTTGCCAGTTCGATTGCCATTATGATATCCAACCTTATCCTAACCCAGATAATGCGAACATAGTATGATTAAAGGAGAACACATATATAAATCTTTCGATGGTCGCACCATCTTGGAGGATATCTCGGTCGAGTTCGAATCGGGCAAGACCAACCTTATTATCGGTCGAAGCGGCTCGGGTAAGACGGTGCTGCTGAAAACCCTTGTCGGACTACACGAGCCCGATAGCGGAGATATATTCTACGATGATAAGTGCTACACCTCGCTCTCTTTTGCCGACCGCAAAATGGTACGCCGCGAGGTGGGTATGATTTTTCAGGGCGGAGCGTTGCTCGACTCCTCTACAGTCTACGAGAATGTGCGCTTGCCACTCGATATGTTTACCGACAAATCCTCTGCCGAGAAGGATAGACGAGTAATGGAGTGCTTGGAGCGTGTTGAACTCTCGCACGCAGGACACCTCTACCCATCTGAACTTTCGGGAGGTATGATTAAGCGTGCCGCTATTGCGCGTGCCATAGTGCTCAATCCGAAGTACCTCTTCTGTGATGAGCCGAACTCTGGTCTCGACCCGCAGACCTCAATTGTTATTGATAATCTTATCCACGATATTACCGTTGAGTATAATATCACCACCATTATCAACACCCACGATATGAACTCCGTAATGGAGATTGGTGAGAAAATTGTCTATATCCATCAGGGCAAAAAGTGGTGGGAAGGCACCAAAGAGGATATTCTTAACGCCGACAATAAGGAGTTGAATGACTTTGTGTTTGCCTCTGCCATGGCAAAACGCGCAAAATCGGCACTTTAAGGGACAACTACTGCGTTACATTGCGATAAATCGCTCCTCACATACGCTTAGTATGCTGCGGGGCGATTTTCTTATGTGCCTTGTATTTGTCTCCTTAAAGTACCGATTTACAGATTGATTGGT
>JAZRJD010000049.1:0-100179 GCA_045645625.1 Alistipes sp. | reverse complement strand
CACCGCAAACGAACATAGGAGTCTTATCCTTTGCAGGAGCCGACATAACTACATACTTTGCACCAGCCTTGATGTGAGCCTCAGCCTTCTCTGCAGTGAGGAACAAACCAGTAGACTCAACTACATACTCAGCCTCAACCTCGTTCCACTTCAACTCCTCTGGGTTACGCTCTGCAGTTACGCGGATAGCCTTACCATTGATGATGAGGAGGCTCTTCTCTGTGTCATAGTCGATAGTACCCTCGAACTTGCCGTGCATAGTGTCATACTTAAGCATGTAAGCCAAGTACTCTACTGGGCAAAGGTCGTTGATACCTACTACCTCATACTTCTCAGTCTGTGTGCAAGCTGCACGGAATACCATACGGCCGATTCGTCCGAAACCGTTGATACCAATCTTAATTTGTGCCATAATTTTAATAAATGTTTATGTGTTTAGAAAACCTAATGTCCTTCTGTTAATTTTTTAACGGTGCAAAGGTATATACTTTGTATATATTTAGCAAATTTTTTGCCGATTTTTTTTGAAAGCCATTAGCAGTTAGCCATTAGCCATTGGCTTTTTACAATAAGAAAATCGTCATTCCGAACGAATGTAATGAGTGTGGGAATCTCCCTCTTTTCAATTAAACACAATAATGAAGATTGCCTCAGCCGCTTTGCTCCTTCGCAATGACGATATGTTTATTTTTTGCACTTTTCGGAATAAGTTGCTATATTTGTGGTGTAATAAAAGAAATAAACGAACTGGCAAGAGAAAATTAAAGAAATATACATACTATATCAAAACAGCATCGAAGTTAGCCTTGCACCTTTGAAACCTAGGAAATTTCAATTAAAGCATAGCATGGATACTGAAAATGCTCGCGTTTCGGCGTGAGTTATTTGTGTTTCATTATGCATGGTCGTTCCTAGGTACCAAAAGGTGTGAAATGTCAAGTAATTTCACGCCTTTCTCGTACCCGGGATTTTGGTTGGCATAGATGCATAATGTAAACATTATGACACATAACACCATTCCCGAAAAGATTGGCGAGATATGCCAATTCTTGTGTGATAAGGGGTTTAACTTATCGCACACTTTATCAGATGGCAGACTAAATGCTGCTATTAACGAGGGAGAAATCCTCTCTTTAATTCAAGAAAAGTTCGACATAATTGTTCCTCGTTCTCGTGCTTGGTACGACTTCGCCATAAACGATGGTGACACATTCATTCCGGTAAATATAAAAGTTACTGATACAACCCATGCCGACAATCTAAATTGTAAACTTGGTCTATACTACGCACTGACAGGTCTGAAACCCTCATTCCCAAATGAAATAGGCTGGTTGCAGTTTTTTGAGCAGTTACGCAATAATTTTGGTTATAACAAATCGCACGATTACTACTTCTTAATAGTAAACAAGAGTGATAATAGCGATGTCTTTTGCACTACACTAAAAGGTTTAAAATCGTTAACCCCAAATGGTAATAATTTGCCATTCCAAAGTAGATGGGCGACTAATCGCACTGTTCAACATAGGACATTTGAAGAAGCGGCGGAGATGTTACTCGGAACTCTTGGCAAATCTATTAAACTGAGAGCTGATATATACTTTAACTTCAAAAAATACTTCCCTGAATATGTTTAATGTGAAAACATTGGGGCAAGTATTTACACCCCAAGAAATCGTTGCCGAAATGCTACAACTTCGCAAAAACTTCGGAAGAGTGTTAGAGCCGTCGTGCGGAAATGGTGCATTCTTCAAAGAGATTCCCAACTGTATAGGAATAGAAATAGATCCTTCTCATTGTCCTGACAATGCGCTAAATATTGATTTTTTCGACTATCCAATAAAAGAAAAATTCGATACAATAATCGGTAATCCTCCTTATGTCAGATATCAAGACATAAATGATTCAACAAAGGATAAACTGCATTCCAAAATCTTTGATAACCGAAGTAATCTATATTTATTTTTTATAGAAAAATGCATAAATCATTTGAATGAAGGCGGTGAACTTATTTTTATTACGCCAAGGGATTTTCTGAAAGCAACTTCAAGTATCTTATTGAATAAGTTTATATATGAAAGTGGTACTATTACGGACTTAATAGACTTAGGAGATCAGGCTATTTTCAAAGGTTTTAGCCCTAATTGTATTATCTTCCGTTTTGAAAAAGGCAATTTCTCTCGCAAGACAAATGTTTCCAAAGAATTTATATATTCAAATGGGCAATTGCTATTTACCGATAACGCTTATCCACTAAATTTTGCCGATATTTTCTTTGTAAAAGTTGGTGCAGTAAGTGGGTGTGATAAGTTGTTTACAAGCGATGAGTTTGGAAATGAAGAATTTGTATGCTCTTATACACAAAAGACAGGCAAAACTAAGCGAATGATATTCAATATATCTCACGAATCATTGTTACCATATAAGGATTTGTTAATAAATAGGAAGATTAGAAATTTCAATGAAGAAAACTGGTTTCAATGGGGTAGAAATCACTATATTTCAGCGGAGAAACGAATATATGTAAATGCAAAAACCAGAAATAAAAGACCCTTTTTTACGCATAAATGCAATAATTATGATGGCTCTATACTTGCAATTTTCCCCAAACGGCAAGATGTTGATATAGATGAAATTTGCGAAGCATTGAATAGTATAAACTGGTATGAACTTGGGTTTATGTGCGATGGAAGATTTTTATTTTCTCAGAAAAGTTTAGAAAATACACCGTTGCCATTACATTTTCGCAAATATAAACCGCAAACTCTGTTTGATTAAAAAAGCGATGAAAATTTTCATCGCTTTTTTAATCCCCTTTCGGCAGCCAACTTTTCCATTAGAGAATGGGCTGCATCGTAGTCGTTCGGAATCTCGCCATCGAGAATGGCATTTTTGATTATCTCCTTTATCTCGCCAAGCACGGCGCAAGGCTCAATATCGTACTCACGCATAATCGTGTCGCCCGTGATTGGTGGTTGGAAGTTGCGAATACGGTCGCGCTCCTCCAAGTCGCGCATCTTCTCGCGCACCAACTCGAAATTCGCCAAAAATCGCTTAACCTTACTCTCAATGCCCGATGTAATATCCGCCTCGCAGAGAGTCATCAACTTCTCGACATCATCGCCCGCCTCGAACAGCAATCGGCGCACTGCCGAATCGGTAACCACATCCTCCGCCAAGATTATAGGGCGCAAGTGAAGAAAAACCAACTTCTGCACAAACTTCATCGACTCGCCAAGTGGCAACTTCAAGCGACGGAATATAGGTTGCACCATCTTCGAGCCAAGCACCTCATGACCGTGGAACGACCAGCCGATGCGAGGGTCGTAGGACTTGCATTTTGGTTTGGCAATATCGTGCATAATTGCAGCCCAGCGAAGCCATAAGTCATCGCTCTTACGAGCCACATTATCAAGCACTTTGAGCGTATGTTTGAAGTTATCTTTGTGGGCGTGATTACCCTTGCGCTCCACACCGCAAAGGGCGTGCATTTCGGGGAAAATTATCTCCAACAAACCGGTCAATTCGAGCAGCTCAAAACCAATCGAAGGGACAGGCGATGCGACAATCTTGTTCAACTCGGTGATGATGCGCTCCTGCGACACTATTTTGATGCGCTCACGATTGCGCTTCATTGCCTCGAATGTTTCGTCTTCCAACTCAAAGCCGAGTTGCGAAGCAAAGCGAATACCTCGCATCATTCGCAAAGGGTCATCTGAGAATGTTATATCGGGGTCGCACGGAGTGCAGATAATGCAATCTTCGAGGTCGTACATTCCGTCAAACGGATCGACCAACTCGCCAAAAGTCTTGCCGTTGAGCGACCACGCCATAGCATTTATCGTAAAGTCGCGGCGGCGTTGGTCATCTTCGATTGTGCCATCTTCGACATGTGGTTTGCGCGAGTCGGGCGAGTAGGACTCCTTACGCGCCCCCACAAACTCCACCTCGTAGCCATCGGCACGCAACATCGCTGTACCGAAGGTCTTGAATACCGACACCTTAGTTTTCAGTTCGCGACCAAGTGCTTCGGCAATCTCGATACCGCTACCCACAACCACCACATCTATATCGGTACATGGGCGATGCAGATAGTAATCACGCACATATCCACCCACAACATACGCCTCCACACCTCGTTCATCTACAAGGCGCGAAATTCGCTCGAAGATTGGTAAATTCAGTGGGTTAGCCATACTCTCGTCTTTCGTCTATTTAAGGCATCTGCGATAAAGTTGCACCGTGTTTTCCAAGCCGTAGTAGAGGGCATCGCTGATAAGTGCATGACCTATCGAAACCTCATCGCACCAAGGTATCTGTTGGGCAAAATACTCCAAATTTTCGAGCGAGAGGTCGTGACCTGCATTCAAGCCAAGACCACACCTGCGAGCTTCCTCCGCCGCAGCAATATATGGTGCAATAGCAGCCTCTCTATCTGCCTTATAGTTAGCGGCATACGCCTCGGTGTACAACTCTACCCTATCGGCTCCGCAGGCGGCTGCTCCGGCAACCATTTCGGGCTTCGGATCGACAAAAATCGAGACACGAATACCCTTTTCGTGAAAGCGTTTTGTGATATCGGTCAAAAACTCCTTATTGGCGATGGTATCCCAGCCCGCATTCGAGGTTATGGCATCGACTGCATCGGGAACGAGTGTCACCTGTGCCGGCACAACCTCTAAAACCAAATCTACAAACGAGCCTATCGGGTTGCCCTCGATATTCAACTCGGTCTTGATAACCTTTTTCAACTCACGCACATCGGAGTAGCGGATATGGCGTGCATCGGGGCGTGGGTGAACGGTTATTCCCTCGCCACCAAAACGCTCGATATTCAACGCCGCAGCCACAACATCGGGGGTATTTCCGCCACGCGAATTGCGGATTACGGCAATCTTATTTACATTTACACTTAATTTTGTCATAAAAATCGCTATATTTGCAGATGATTTTTGCACACTTTGCGCCAAAATCGTTGTAAAGTTAATCAATTTCGCCGAAATAAGAGATGAAAATTATACTTTTTTCACGAAAAGGCGTTGCGCTTCGCACCGAGGATATCGACACAATCTTCGGAGCGATAGAGCGTTACGGCTTCGATTACGCCATAAATAAGGCGTTTGCCGAAAATATCGCCGAGCACACTTCGCGTATAATTCCGACCGAATTTATCTACGATGGAGAGGTCGGCGAACAACCTGCCGATGCGGTGATGGTCTGCTACGGCGGTGACGGCACACTCCTCGAAGGTGTGCATCGCCTCAATGGCGCGGATATCCCCGTAGTCGGCATCAATGGCGGACATCTCGGTTTTTTGGCTCTCGCCTCGCGCGACAGCATTGGCGATGTCTTCGCCGAAATAGCCTCCAACAACCTCCATTTGGAGGAGCGTGCGATGCTCTGTGTGGAGGGCGTTTTGGAGGGCGAAAATGCCAAGTATTACGCCCTGAACGAGGTGGCGGTGCAACGACTCGGTGCAGCGATGATTTCGATTGAGGCAGCGATTGACGGCAACACCGTTTCGACCTACAACGGCGATGGCGTAATAATCTCAACGCCAACAGGTTCGACAGCCTATTCGTTGAGTGCAGGGGGTCCGATTGTTGCTCCTTCGTGCCGTTCGTTCCTGCTCACTCCGTTGGCTCCGCACAACCTCACGATGCGACCTATCGTAATGCCCGATACGAGCGTTGTTTCGTTGCAGATAAATACACGCCGCAACGATGCATCAATTTCGATAGATAATCGCACCTTCAAAATTGCCGACAACTCCCTTTTGACCATCAAAAAGGCAAAAAGATATATACGACTCGCCGTACCACACAATATATCTTTCTTCGATTCGTTACGAAATAAGATGATGTGGGGAGTGGACATAAGATAATTAAGAATTAAGAATTAAGAATTGAGAATTAAATTTTAATTTTCAATTAAAGTTCGTATATTTGCGGCTTATAATGGGTAAAGTAGATAACATACCGACTCACATTGCCATAATAATGGACGGCAATGGTCGCTGGGCAAAGGCGAAGGGCAAGGATCGTTGCGATGGACACATCGAGGGTGTTGTGTCGGTCAAGGCGTGCATAAAGGCTGCTCGCAAGCGCGGTGTGCGCTATCTTACCCTCTACGCCTTCTCGACCGAGAATTGGGGCAGACCACAGGCAGAGGTCAATGCGTTGATGCAACTCTTCTGTCAAAGCGTAACGAAGGAGACTCCTGAACTTATTGAGCAGGGTGTGCAAGTACGGGTTATTGGTCGCCGCGACCGATTCTCGGCAGATGTGCAGGAGCGACTGCTCCATATCGAGGAGAGTACTGCCGCAGGGGATAAACTGACACTTGTATTGGCGTTCGACTACTCCTCGCGCGATGAGTTGGTGCGTGCCACGAGAGCCATCGCAGAGCGTGTTGCAAAGGGAGAGTTGAAGGCGGAGGAGATTAACGATACGATAATTTCGGCAAATCTCGATACGGCAGATATTCCCGACCCAGACCTTATTATCCGCACAAGTGGCGAGTGCCGATTGAGTAACTTCCTGCTTTGGCAGGCATCGTATGCCGAGATGTACTTCCCGCAGACGATGTGGCCCGATTTCCGTGAGGAGGAGTTCGACAAGGCGTTGGAGGTCTATGCCTCGCGCGAACGCCGCTACGGAGTGTTATAAATTTTTAGAGAGAGATGATGTTATTTGTCAAGATATTTTTCCTATGTGTTATGGCGTTAACGGCTGTTAATGCTGTGGCGCAGCCATCGAAAGAGCCAAGTGGTGCTACCGCAGAGACCTCCGACAACTCGGAGGTTGCAGGCGAGGAGTTTGTGATACCTGCCAATGCGCAATATCTCGACAAGGCAGACGACAAGATGTACCATCTGCGCCGAGTAAATATCCACGGCGTAAAGCATATCAACCACGATATTATTCGCTCCTCATCGGGTTTGGTACCGGGCGACTCGATATATCTTTCGAGTTCGTTTATCCAGAATGCAATGATGCGCCTATGGTCGCAACGCTACTTCGAGGATATTCAGATTGGAGCAACCATCGAGGGGGATAGCGTAGATTTGGAGGTTGTATTGCGTGAGCGACCTCGCGTAATGAACTGGGCAGTTACGGGCGTACCAAAGGGCAAGTCGAAGGATTTGATTGACGAGGTTTTGAAGCTCAAACGCGGTCACGAACTCTCCGACCACATCATGGACCGCAACATCAAACTCATAAAGGAGCACTACGCCGAGAAGGGATTTCTTGACTGCGATGTCGAGGTTAAAATCGAGCCGGACACCGTAATTAAGCAGGCGGTAAATGTCACCTTCGATGTAAAGAAAAACCAGCGTGTCCGCATCGGCGAGATTACCTTTGCCGGCAACGAGAACTTCCCCGACAAGCGACTCGCACGAACATTCAAAAAGACTCACAAGGTGAGCCCTTGGTTTTGGCAAAAGACCAAATTCAACGAGAAGGAGTACGAGGAGGACAAGGAGTTACTGCTCGACTTCTACAACTCGAAGGGTTATCGCAATGCGAATATCCTCTCCGACTCGGTATATCGTCTGAACGAGAAGCGACTCGGCATACATATCGACCTTGCCGAGGGCAACAAGTACTATATCCGCAATGTCAATTGGGTGGGTAACTCGAAGTACGACACCGAGATGTTGCAGCGTATGCTCTCGGTGAACAAGGGCGATGTCTACGACAAAAAGTCTATCCACAAACGCCTCGGTATCGGCAAGGAGCAAAACCCTGACGATATGTCGGTATCCTCGCTCTATCAGAACGAGGGCTATCTGATGTCGCAAATCGAGCCTGCCGAGACCATTATCGGCGCGGACTCCCTCGACCTCGAAATTAAGATATTCGAGGGCAACCAGTTCACTATCAACAATGTGGGCATCACAGGCAATAACCGCGTAAATGACGAGGTTATTCGCCGCGAACTCTACACCCGCCCGGGTGAGTTGTACAACCGTGCCCTCATTATGCAGACCATTCGTACTTTGGCCGGTATGCAGCACTTCAACGAGGAGACACTGATGCCCGACATCAAGCCTGTATCGAACGACCTTGTAGATATTAACTGGCCACTCGAAGAGAAGGCTTCGGACCAGTTCAATGTGGCAGCAGGTTGGGGCTCGGGTACATTCGTAGGCTCGATAGGTGTTACGCTGAACAACCTCTCCATTCGCAACTTCTTCAAGAAGGGTGCGTGGAAGCCGTACCCTATGGGACAGAATCAACGACTCTCGATTTCGGGACAGACCAACGGTACATACTATAAGGCTCTTGCGCTCTCGTTCCAAGACCCTTGGCTCGGAGGTCGCAAGCCAAATTCGTTCACCATTTCAGGACACCTCTCCGAGCAGAACAACGCCTACTACATCTGGCAGTCGGCAACATCGTACTTCCGCTCGTACGGTATCTCGGTAGGTTTGGGCAAACGATTGTCGTGGCCTGACCCATACTTCACATTCTACGGCGAGTTGGCATACCAGCACTATGGTTTGAAGAACTACTCTTCGTTCGTGATGTCGAATGGTAAGGCAAATATGCTCTCGTTGCGACTGGTATTGCAGCGCAACTCTACCGACCAGCCAATCTATCCACGCCGAGGCTCGGATATTTCGGTATCGTTGCAGATTACCCCTCCATTCTCGGCTATGGACGGCAAGGACTACTCCAACCCGAATATGTCGGATCAGGAGCGTTACCGTTGGAGCGAGTTCCACAAGTGGTTATTCAAGGCACAGTGGTTCCAAGCCCTCACGCCAAACAACAACCTCGTGCTGATGGCAAAGGCTGAGATGGGTTTCTTGGGACACTACAACAAGAATAAGATATCGCCTTTCGAACGATTCCAAGTCGGAGGTGACGGTATGTCGGGATATACGATGTATGGTGTCGATATTATATCGTTGCGCGGTTACGAAGATGGCGATTTGGACCCTATGGGCAGCAACTACTCCATCGCCTACAACAAATACACCTTGGAGTTGCGCTACCCTGTTATCTTGAAGCCATCGTCACAAATCTATGTACTCGGTTTCTTGGAGGCGGGTAACGGATTTACCTCGTGGAAGGACTTTGCACCATGGAAGGTGAAGCGTTCAGCAGGTGTGGGCGTGCGATTGTATCTCCCTATCGTGGGTATGCTCGGCATCGACTGGGGTTGGGGATTCGACCCTCCGGCAGGCTCGACCAAGCGTAGCGGCAGCCAGTTCCACTTCGTTATCGGACAGAGTTTCTAACCGCACGGCACAATCTTGGCAACAAATTTGAGAGTAATTGCGTTTATATATAAAAGGTAAAAGATATGAAGCGAATTATTTTGACAGCAATGTTTGCTTTGGCAACTTTGGGTTTTGCCTCGGCACAAAAGTATTGTGTGGTAGATAGCGAGAAGGTCTTTAAGTCGCTCGATGAGTACAACAAGGCGATGACCACGCTTGATGAACTCGGCAAGGCTTACCAGACCGAGGTGGATAACAAATACAAGAGTATCGAGACACTCTACAACAACTATATGGCACAGAAGGCTTCGCTTTCGGCATCGGCTCGAGCAACGGTAGAGCAGCAGATTTTGCAGAAAGAGGAGGAGGTGCAGAAGTACCAACAGGAGGTATTCGGCGAGGAGGGAACACTGATGAAGAAGCGCGTAGAGTTGATTAAACCTATCCAGACCAAGGTCTTTGCTGCGATTGAGAAGTATGCCAAGGCTGCGGGCTACGACCTCGTACTCGACAAAGCATCGAACGCTTCGTTACTTTACTACAGCGAGGCACTTGACCAGACTGCGAAAATAATTGAAGAACTTAAAAAATAGAAAAACAGTATGAAAAAACTTTTGATTTTGATTGCTGCCGTACTCGGCGTAAGCACCGTATCGGCACAGAAATTCGCCCGTGTAAACTTGCAGGAGATTGTTGTTGCAATGCCGGAGTTCGAGGAGGCACAGAAGAACTTGGAGGCATTCGGCAAGGATTTGCAGGAGCAGATGGAGCAGATTCAGGTGGAGTTCAACAACAAGTTGGCAGACTTCCAGAAGAATCAGGCAAATATGGCTGCTTCGGTAAAGCAGATGCGCCAGCAGGAGTTGGAGCAGTTGCAGCAGCGTTTCAGCGAGTTCCAGCAGATTGCACAGCAGGACTTTCAGCGCAAGGAGAACGAACTTCTCGAACCTGTGCAGAAGAAGGCTAACGATGCAGTAAACAAGGTTGCAAAGGCAGGTGGCTATATCGCCGTGTTCAACACCTCGGTACCAAGCCTTGCATACTTCGATGAGGCACAACTCACCGATATCGCCGTAGCGGTAAAGAAGGAGTTGGGCATTGTTGACAAACCTGTTGCCACACCGGCAAACTAAGGTAATACCTTATTTATAAGCGGACTTCATTGGGAGTCCGCTTTTTTGCTTTTAGCCATTAGCCATTTATTCACAAGGGTTATCTAAATTTTGTTGTTCCTATTACCCCTATCGCCCCTATAAAACAAAAAAATCGTTATGAATGAGGGAATTTTGTGCCAAGCAAAGAGCCGAGAGCGCAGCATACTTTGGCGTATGTGAGCATCTCGGCTACTGCGGTGCGGTGCAAAATTCACCGCTCAGAACGATTTTTTACTCTTCGGGAATCTCAAACTTCGTCATACCTGCACCTACAAGCATATTAAACCACGATACCGCCTTCTTGATATCGGAGTCGTGTACACGCTCACGGTCATAATCGGGAATAACTACGCCAAAGAACTCCTTTAAGCGGGCATTTCCCTCCTTGACAGATGGACCCTGCTCACCTTTGGTGTAGTCGTACATCTTTGTAAATACCTCGGCAAGAGGGATATCCTCGCCCTCGGTAAACATTGAAATCTCGGTAAGTGCGCTGATGCGCGAAGATGCCGAGGCATTCATGCGCTTGCCATCGAGAAGCGACTCTACGATAAATCCGTTGCGCGACTGCGCTACATAGCGATACAATCCGGGCTGTCCGGAGATTGCCAAAATGTCTTTAAGTTCCATAGTGATTTGAATTATTTATTGTTTTTTTATATTTACATCCATCTGTGGGAATGGGAAGTTGATACCATTTGAAGGCAACTCCTTATACATTCGCTCATTCATCTCGAAGAAGAGTCCCCAATAGTCGGCATTTGCCACCCAAGCACGAATTGACAAATCGACCGAACTCTCGCCCAAGTTCTTGACATATACCACCGGTGCAGGGTCGGCAAGTACTCGCTTATCGGCAGTCAGCATTGCCAAAATCTCGCGGCGGGCAACATCGACATCATCGCCATACGAGATAGAGAGTGTCCAATCCACGCGGCGTGTCTCGGACTGCGAGTAGTTGTCGATAATCGAGGTCGCAATGGCGTTGTTCGGCACATAGATAGTCTGATGGTCGGAGGTTTTCAGGCAGGTAGAGAATAGTCCTATCGACTCGACCGTACCCGACTGCCCCATAGCCTCGATATAGTCGCCGACCTTATATGGTCGTAACAGTAGCAACACCACGCCACCTGCAAAGTTTTGCAGGGTACCACTCAGTGCCATACCTATTGCCAAGCCTGCCGAGGCGAAGATGGCGAGGAATGAAGAGGTATTTACGCCAAGTGTCTGCACCACCGCCAATACCAACATCACCATCATCAAAGCCTTGACAAGGCTGCGCAGGAAGTTGCGCAACGAGGCTTCGACCTTATGGCGAACAAATGCCCTATCCATAATGCGCAGAAGCCACTTCATAAGTAGCCTACCTACAAAGTAGATGGCAAAGGCGAGAGCTATTTTCAGCAATATCCAACCACCCTCCTGCACCAAGTCTGTAAGGAGTTGGCGGTAGTCCATTGTAGATAACTTCTCGATTTTATGCACCGTTTCGGCAAGTTGAGCCTTCTGCACGCTATCGGGCAGGATAAGCTCCTGCAACTTATTTGTATCGCTCTGTAATAGATGTAGCATCGCAGTCATTTACTATATTCGCGAACAAAAGTAGCAAAAATTCGTGAGATTTAGTAATTTTGCATCAAATTGATAGTTTTTTGAGTAGATGTTAAGACTATTTGTTGTATCGATAGTGGCAGTAATTGCACTATGTGGCTGTTACGACAACCACAACAGACCTGCACCGGAGGAGTTCTCGGAGCAGGCAAACTACACCATCGCGCAACTCAAAACACTATGCAAGAGTGGTTGTTACAATATCACATCGGATATGGTATGCATTGGTCGCATTACCTCCTCCGACCGCGAGGGAAACTTCTATCGCTCGGTCTTTGTCGAGGACAATACAGCCGCTGTCGAAGTAAAACTCGGCATCTACAATATCGAGGCTCAATATCCTGTCGGATTGTTGGTTGCCCTGCGGTTCAACGGCACTGCCGTATCGCTTGCCGATAATGTTTTGCAATTGGGTTTGCCACCACAGAGTTATGACACCGCGCCACGCGAGTTCGAGGCGCAGGAGGTAATTGCTCGCCATATCGTACGAAGCAACTCGGTGAGTGAGGTGAGTGCTACGGAGTACCATATCTCCGACCTCGACACCTCGTTCTGCGGAAGATTTGTGAAGTTGAGCGACCTTCGCTACGAGCCCCTTGTCAAGGAGGGAGAGGAGAGCGAGGAGGAGCGTAGCGACTACCTCCGCTTTATCGATAGCGACAACAATGTTGTATTTGCATATATCAGCCCCTACGCCAACTTTGCAAATAGCGTAATACCAACCGAGCCACTCTCCATTCAAGGCGTACTCTACCATGAGGCGGTAGGTATGGGCTTAGGGCGACAATTTGTGATAAAACCTCGTTTCAAAGATGATTTTGCGACTCTCGACAATCCTATTTAGTCTATTGCTGTCTCTCACCTCTTGCAGTGGTGTCAGCGATAGCGAGGGCACAGTGTCGGGAGATATCAGCATCGCCCACTTAAAATCGCTCTGTCGTGGCGACCACTACCGCATTACAAGTGACATAACACTGCATGGCGTGGTTGTGGCTAACGATTGGCTTGGCGAGTTGCAGAGGAGCATAATTATCGTAGATGAGAGTGGAGGCGTAGAGGTTGCTATCGACTCGCGCGAGGTCTTCCGACATCTGCCCATATACTCAAAGGTGAGCATCTTCTGCAATGGTCTGATGTTGGCGCGCATTGGCGGCAAGGTGGAGTTGGGCGCCGTGCCGACAGGAGATTTCCCGTTGGGCAATATCGAAGAGGTTATGCTCGGTCGCTATATTCGTGTCGAGGGAGTATGCAACGACTTCTCGACCTCGACAAAACGATTTAGCGAGATAGGCATCGAAGATATAAGCAACATCGTTCGCTTCAATGGCGTGCGGATATGCGACAACGAACAGGGGTTGGCGTGGTGCGACACCATCGATGGCGAGGTTGCAACCACCTATCGCACACTTATCGACCAAGAGGGCAACACCTTCGCTGTTCGCACACTCGGTACCTGCGAATACGCCACCGAGATTGTGCCGGCAAACGAAATATCGGTTGTCGGAGTAGTTGATTACTCGGACAACCGATACTTTCTTCGTATTGTAAACAAGTGGATTATTCAATAGTCTTTACCACCTCAACAAGCAGTTTCCAGAACTTATCCACGGTCGCAATCTCCAATCGCTCATCGGGCGAGTGAACTCCGCGAAGTGTTGGTCCGAACGACACCATCTCCAAGTGAGGGTACTTTTCGAGGAAAAGACCACACTCCAAACCTGCATGTATGGCACGCACCTTTGGCTCTGTGCCGAACAATCGCTTATACGCCCCCTTTGTGCATTCGAGCAGTGCCGAATTTGGATTTGGAGCCCAACCCGGGTAGCCGTCAGAGTGAACAACCTCGCACCCTGCCGCCACAAAGGCACTCTCGACCTGCAATTTGGCATACTCCTTTGCGCTCTCGACCGAGGAGCGTTGCGATGTGGTAATCACAATCTTATCCCCCTCGAACTTCACCGAAGCGAGATTTGTTGAAGTCTCAACCAACCCCGGCATAGCCGCCGACATCGCCAAGACACCCGAAGGAACACTCAGCAGAGCCAACAGCAAGTTGCGCTCGGTCGCCTTAGAGAGTAGTGTTGCAGGTTGCTCCGCAACCACAACTTTGATATTTGCATTTGGCTCGGTAATGGCAAACTCTGCACACAACGCCGCGCCAAACGCCTTTACATCGCTCTCGAACTCGGTTGCCTTATCACTCGGAACGCCCAAAACGATATACGCCTCGCGCGGAATAGCGTTGCGGAGGTTTCCTCCGTCAAAGTGCGACAATCGCGCACCAAAGAGTCGTACGGCACGCTCGGCAATACGCGCTGCCAACTTATTGGAGTTGGCGTGTCCTTTATCGATATCATCGCCCGAGTGACCACCCAAAAGACCATTTACCACAACCTTGTAGTAGGCGTATTCGCTTGGTGCCGACTCGGTTACAAGTGGCAAATATGCCAAGGTATCGATGCCTCCCGCACAGCCGATAAAGACCTCGCCCTCGTCCTCCGAATCGAGATTGATAAGGTATTTGCCCTGCACCATACCCTCGCCGAGGTTGAAGGCTCCGGTCAGACCTGTCTCCTCGTCAACGGTGAACAACGCCTCGATAGCGGGATGCTCCACACTCTCGTCTACGAGCAGAGCCAGCGCCGCAGCGATACCGATACCATCGTCAGCACCGAGTGTTGTGCCGTCAGCCTTAACCCAATCGCCATCAATAAAGGTTTGAATGGCATCGTTATCGAAGTCGAACACCTTGTCCGAATTCTTCTCGCAGACCATATCGGTATGCGCCTGCAAAACCACCGTAGGGCGATTTTCATAGCCCGCCGATGCACCCTTGCGGATTACGATATTACCAATCGCATCGCACTGATATTCAAGGCTGTGCGACTTGGCAAACTCCACCAAGAATGCACCAATTTTCTCCTCTCGTTTCGATGGACGCGGCACGCGCGTAATATCATCGAAAATCTCCCAAACCAACTTGGGCTCTAAATCTCTAATTCCTGACATATTATAATAATTTTTAGTTTTTAATTAATAGGCATACCGCCGTTGCCGATACCCCCTTCTCCTCACCCTCGAAACCGAGATGTTCTGTGGTGGTCGCCTTAACCGATACCTGCTCAACCGTCACTCCTGCCGCCTCGGCGATACGCTCGCGCATAAGGTCGATATATGGGCGCAACTTCGGGCGTTGCATCGCTATTGTTGAGTCGATATTTCCGATACGATACCCCTCCTCCGCAAGCAGAGCCACCACACGGCGTAACAGCACAAGCGAGTCTATACCCTTGAACTCCGCCGAGGTGTCGGGAAAGTGCTTACCGATATCGCCAAGTGCCGCAGCACCAAGCAACGCATCGCAGATGGCGTGCACCAAGACATCACCGTCCGAATGGGCAATACACCCCTTTGAGTGCGAAATCTCCACCCCGCCAAGCACCAATCGCAGTCCATCGCCCAAGGCGTGAACATCGTATCCGTGACCAACTCTAAAATCCATAAGCCAATAATTTTCCACAAAGATAGTGATATTGTCCACAAAAACAAAAGTCTGCCCGACAATCCCTCCTGTCTGGCAGACTTTTAGATTACCACGATTATCGCTACGGAATATCGTAGGTTACTGGATATAAATTCCAATTTCGACTGGTTGTGCTATTCGACATTCCAATCGAGATATTGCTAGTCTGCGTCATATTGTAGGTGGTCCAACCGGAACGATAAGTGATTCGGATATTGTTACCCGAAGTGCCAATCGTATAAGTTGTGCCCGTTCCAAACGATATCGAGCCATTTGTACCCATAAGATAGGTACCACGAGCCTCACTCTTGATCTTGCCACCCTCGATGGTGAAAAGACTGTAATAATTCTTTATAATACTTGCCGAAAGAGTGGTGCTTGTTGCAGTCATATAGGTATCGGTGTAGGCTGCATTCTGCAACATATACATCGTAGCTCCACTCGTATTGATTGATGTAGTGCGATTTCCAAGCTTCAATCCATAGACCGTAATATCAGGCATTGCAACAACCTTGCTCTTGCCATTTGATATAACCTCAACCTCCATATTATATATGCCCTTTGCGCTCTGGCTGAAAGGTATATACCAAGTGGTGTTGGATACGCCTGAGCCGACAAACTCGCCACTCTTTGTAGCCTCCACGCCATTAATCTTCACAGACGAAGGCTCCGTATTCGCCGAGACATTCACATAGTATCTAATCTCCTCGCCCACGACAACAAATTTGCGGGTATTATTCGTAATATCGGTCTGCATGGTGTCCTCCCAGCGGTTGAAATGTACCTCGATACTATTCTCTATCAGAGTAACCTCCTCCGTATAGATAAGTCCATGTTCGTTACGCACTACAAGATGGAAAATCACACCCGTATCGTTGTAATCGGACGGGGTAGTGTAGGAGAGTGTGCCACTCGTAATATACTCGCCAACGCCCTCTACCCTACGGATAACCTTGTCGTGTGTTACGCCCGAGGTGTCGGTATAGGTTGCCAAGACCTCGACATGCTCAATCGCACTACCGTAGGAGTGTGCCTTGTAGGAGAGTGTAATCGGCGTATCTGCCACCAACGACTTGATAGATGGTGTGAGCGTAGCAGAGATACTGCCAATCGTCTCGTCCTTGACACATCGCACCGATGCAGCAGTACGGCGGTTGGCAAAGTCGGAGTGCATATTACCCGTATAGGTGCCGACATTGGTCTCGGTCCATGACGAGGCACTCGAAATATAGATGCGCGAACGGTGCATATACTGGTTGATACCGCCATTATTTGCAGCATCGGCATCGTCACAATACATCGAAGATTGGTAGTCACCCTTCTGTCCGACATATCGCCACGAGGAGATAAGCGAGTTCAGTCCGACATCTACACCCTTAAATCCCGCATACGGGAAGAAGAACTGCTGCCCGTTTACAGTTCGTGTATAGCCGTATGTGCCAGCCTCGCCACTACCCATACTGAATAGTGCTCCGAGTTCACTGCTCGGCACACGATAACCATACGGGCATGGGTCGTAGATGGTTTTGGTGGTCATACCCGATACATTGTCGTAGCCCCAAAGGAAGTCGTAACGCTCGTGTGTCCAGTTGAAGATATAGGTGAGCGGTTGCGATGTAGGCAAAATCAGATACATCGGATTCTCCACGCCATTGCGCAGTGTCGGCTCGGCAAACTGCGTAACCTCGGCTGCGGTCTTCTCGTCAGAGGAGAAGTCGTAGTATGGTGCCGTATTGAGGTTTATCGGCGAGTAGTTGTAGGCAGGAGGTCCCATCGAAGGGTCCTTGCGTCCCCACTGGTAGTACAAACCGTATGTAGCCAGAGCATCATCTGCACCCGTACAGGTGGCGGCTGTTGCTCCGAGGTTGCGGTCGAGAATGGTTATCTCGTGTTCGCCTATCGAGAAGGAGTGCTCGGCAGGGCGGTCGGTAATCCATATATGCCACGACCACAGCACCTTACCCTTGCTGTCGTAGACCGCTATTACGGCATTGCCACGAGCCGAAGAGTCCGACAACTTGAAGCGGACATAGCCATACTTCAACTCTATATCCGAGATAAGTCCGAGCGAACTCTCCCACAGCAGATGGGCCGAAACAGGGTTTATAACCTCCGTTTCGGGGTATAGTTTCTGCGCTCCCGAGGAGATAATGCCCGACTCTCCATTACCCACCACCAAAGCGAAGAAGCAGTAGCCATCGTAGATATCGTTACCATTGCTATCCTTGAACTCGTTAGGGTCCAAGATGTAACAGTTCGACAACTTGTAGGTCGATATCATGCTCTTGTCGGTAATCTCCTCTTCGACCTCGAACTCGTGCAGGCTCGACAGGTCGTAGTAGTGTTCATTGCCCTCCTTTGCGAGAATCGCTCCGACATTGCCATTGGTTTGGAGATTTAATTTTATGTCGTAGATATATCCCGCCTCGAAGATATCCACCACCGACTCGTTTCCATCGGCATCTATCACCGGGTGGGCCGCTGCAATCGTAGTGCTATAAACACCCGAAGAGGTGTGAATTTCCAACTCAACATCTCGATTTGGCTCAACGAGTGAGTAGCCGAGATAGATATCGTTCTTCGATGAAGAGCCCTTCATCGACACAGGATAGGTTGCCGACTCCGAAAATTCGGGGTGGTTGCTATCGTTGTCGAACATCGGGGTTGCAACAATCGGCAGATTCTTGTAGTCGCTCCAATTGTAGACCTCACCAAACTCTCCTATGCGGGTAGGCAGCCACACCTTACAGGCGGTCGGCTGGTTACGAATAACGACACTCTCTATCTCGCCCCACATCATCAGGTTTTGCTCACTCTGCTCGGCGTATGCCGTAACACGAATTGCCGAACGATAGTGTCGATAGGTGAAGTAGTTGGAGTAGGCAGGAGATGTGAAGTTATGCCCAAACGGCTCACGGTAGATGTTTCCGTTATCCGTAGGGTGAATATCGCTACGATGCGGAGCATCGGCATTGTACTTGTGCCACGACTGTCCCTCGCAGACATTACTTACCATCAGGTCGGTCTCGTTGTCGAGCCCCGTAAATTGCAGTGCCACCACCTCGGTTGGTACTCCGTTTATCTCGACCGTCTCGTTCAGGCGCACGGCATCGAACTCCGAGTAGTCGAATTGTGCCGTTGCAGGAACACCCTCCTTGCGAGGCAGAGTACAATTCTTCGGATACCAGCCAACCATACGGGTATGGTAGAAGTGCGTGGTATCACTCTTTATGACACCGCCCTCGTTACTCTCCACGATATTCAGTTTGTAGGACTGCTCCGGAGCAAGGGACACGGAGCGATAGTGTATCCCCTCGGTGTTGTCGGGCGAGGATATAACCGTTGCTTCGAGTATCTGCGCCTTGTTCCAATTGGTCGCGTATGGAGTTGTAGCCTCGTTGCCCGTAAAGGTGTAGAGACCATCGTTCGTACTGCTCAAATCCTCGTCTATACGGAGAAAGTTCGAGTCCATACGCTTGGTGGTAATCTGGTCTATCAACGAGCGCATCGCCACACCCGCCGTACGCGACACCCTGCGCGATTCAACCACACACGAAGGGCTTATCGAGGTGTCGGCATTGGCACTGCCCTCGCCGTCACCCACAACCAGATTTACCCGATCATCGGCAACCACGCACGATGAGAGGGCAAACATAACTGCTAAAATCAGATATAATCTCTTCATAACCACCTCCGTATTAATCCTTTTGGCATCGTGCCGGCAGTGCGTATGCTGCACCATAGCCACCACTTGTACCCTGCTGTGTCACCTGTCCCGAATAGGTTTTGGTGTATATGTATGTTCGGGTATTGTATTGTCCCATAGGCATACCCGTAAGCATATATCCGCTGCTGCCAACATCGCGATAGCCTCCCGTTGTCGGGTAGCGATAACCCACAAACGGATACCACGCCCTATCGAAGTATGTTTTATTAAAGACTATTCCGTAGTTATCAAACGAGGTCTCGTTGTTTGAGAAGTTTATGTTTCCGCCATCCTCGCCGTAGGTATATCCGTAGTGGGTATTTCCCACCTGATAGCCCCACGCATGGTGGAATGGAGTTCGATATCCCGGCGGACAAGGGTCGTGCATCGTCTTGGAGAAGGTCTGTCCCTGAATCGAGTAGTCCTTCACGGCATAACCCCACAACGCCACATTGGTATATCCATCGGCAAATGCAGCAGGGAACCAGCCACAAGTTGTATTACCGCAGAGCGATGTACTCTTGTAGAAGGTCATCGGATTTTGAGCCACAATAGGTATGGTTGCCGCCTCGGAAGTATCAATATCGCTACGACTCGACCACTCGCCCGTCATATAGTCCTTCACCCAATACTGCGAAGATTTTGGATTTCCATTGACCGTCTCCGTTCCTGCTCTATATGACGGTGCGCCCATAATAGGGTCCTTGCGCCCCCACTGATAGTAGAAGCCGTAGGTTGCCATTCGCTCCTGCTCGTTGGCAAAGGATATTGACGATTGATTTGTCTGCGGAGCGAGTGTCGCACCCACAAATCTATCCATCAGCGTATAGTTACCCGTAATCAAATCGGCAGGTTTATCGGTAAACCACAAGTGCCACGACCACAAAATCTCACCATCGACATCGTATGCCGCCAAGCCGACATTACCTTTGTGGTAGTTGCCGACATAGAAGGTTACATACCCCTCCTCATCGAGTTCGCCATTGTTGAGCAGTTGCAGCGGCACGAGGTTGTCGATATCGCTTCTATCGCCCGTAACCTCCGTAAAGTCGCCCTGCCACCACAAGAGATCGACCTTTGCAGGTGCTATCGTGGTCGCAAGACCACCATTAATCTCGGCAGTTGTCGTACCTCCGAGTGGCAACAAACTACCCACACCATTACCTCGCACCGTAGCCTTGAACTTGTAGTATCCTGTGCGGTGCACCATATAGCAGTTCGCAGTCTGCGAGGCACTCAAATCGGTGACAATAGCCGTAGAGTGTGCCGATACACAACGCACTGGCAATGCTCTGTTGCGGTTGCTACCATAGGCATTCCAGTCGGCAACACCTCTCGCTATATATTGCAACTCATACGGCTCATTAGTGGTTCGCAAATCAATAACACTCGACCACAAACGCGACACATCGCGATATATATTCTCCGAGCCATCGCTCTCGATTGAACCTTGCAACGGATACCAGACATTATTCGATGCCACCGATAGGTTTACTCCAGAGCCACTATGCCAGCCACCCGGTTTCTCGTATCCTGTTATATTCTGCCATACACGAATATCCGCAACCATATAGCCCGGAGGACAAGGGTCATACATAGTCTTTTCGAGGTCTGTATATTCGTTTTGATAGCCCCACAGAGCATTATTCGGCGATGCTAACCAGTCGTAACGCGAAGTGTCGCCACTACCATACATGGTTGTAGGATTTGCAACAGCCTCCTCGACCGAAGTTGCATGAGCCGGATTGGTTGGCACCTTCGTCACCGCACCATACACGCCCGAAGATGCAGGTTTGAACGGGGTAGGTCTACCCCACTGGTAGTACAAGCCGTCCATTCCGTTTGCCCCGTCAGGCTCTGACGATACGGCCCCGAGATTTCTATCCTGCACAATATATCCGTTCGGATAGCCCTGCGCCTTTACGCGGTCGGTGAGCCATATATGCCAAGTCCAGAGGATATTGCCACCCTCCTCATCGTAGGCTGCGATAACGACATTTCCCTCCGAGAGCAGTCGCTTATCCTCTCTATCATCGGGGTTGCCCTGCACATGGAACAACACCCTGCCGAGTGACAACTCGTGAAGGTCGAGTGTCACCGCCTTGCGCTGCACGCCGTCAATCGTAATCATCGGCGTATCGTCCCACAGAATATCGACATATCCCGGATTGAGCGTTGTGTCGCCCCCGCCGACCAACGAATTGTCGCCATTGCCCTTCACCGTAGCATCGAAGCAGTAGCCATAGTTTGCCGAGTTCACTATATAGGAGTTGGCGGTTTCGTAGTTCGACAGGTTGTAGAACATATCGACCGCAACCTCCTGCTCGATAGTCTCCTCGTGACGCTTCCACTCGCCGACCGAGACATCGGCATTGATAAAGCCGTGATTCGAGAAGCGTAGCACAATATCGTAGGCATATCCCGCCTTGAAGTTTCGCGCAATAGATACACGCTGGCGAGCCTCCGCCTTGCTCGTGGCGAGGCTTATGTTGAGTACTCCGTCTGCCGGAGGTGCTGCCACACACTTCGACACCATACGACGATTTGCCAAGCCGACAGGTATCTTATCGCCAGCATCGAAGAAGATGTTGTTGTTTGGGTCCGAGAGATAGAGTGTCTGACGACCCTCGTACTCCACGCCGAACTCCTCCGAGCCATCTTTTGGCAGAGTCAGAGTACACGATGTTGGTAAATCCTCGATATTCATATCTTCGAGTACGCCCCACGATGCCGACTGCGTTCCATTTTCCTCCTGCATCGTGTAGATATAGATGCGATAGACACACAAGGCGTGGTCGAACTCCATAACATTGAAACCTTCGGTCTGTGAGCCCGTAACAACATTACCATACATAATATCCGAGTCGCCCGTAATCGGTATTTTCACGGTAGTAGCCTCGCCATTGGAGCTGTATTCATACCCCTCCTCATTTGGCAACCAAGGCTGCCAAGCGACATATTTGACATAGTCGGTCGCATTGTAGAAGAACTGCGCCATACTCGTAAAGGTTATATCGCGGATATAACTGTTCGAGGCACTCGGTAATCCCATCTCGGCGAGTATAGGCTCCCCGCAATTGAGGAAGTCGGGGTAAGACGGAGTGTGCATCTCGTCAATACGAGCCATACCTATTATTATAATAGAGTCTGTTGCCGGGTCGATGATACCACTTGTTGAGTTGGCACTACCGCGCGTTGTTGCGTGTGGCGAATAGGTCAGATTTGGCGAGTAGCCCACATCTGCCCACAGGCGCACCTCCATTGGGTTGCGTGTCGACACGCCGAGGTCGTGGTCGCTGATACAACCACTCGCTGCCACCGCCACCAACAGCATAACTATATTTCGATATATTGCTCTCATCTCTGCTATCCCTCTATTTTATCTCGGGCAATACCGTACCTTCAATATAATCAACATCTTTCCACGCTGCAACTACGCCTTGGAGATTGACTCCCGAATCTACCGTCGCCGTATAGACAATACGATGCCCCGATTGGTAGTTCATCGGCTGATAGTTGTAGAGTTGGAACTCCTCGCGGTGTAGCACAAAGTTGTCGGGACTCTCTGCGCTCACCTTTTCATTCACTTCGTACTCTATCGTGAGTTTGGTATTTGCCGTTAATTGCTGCGGCAGGCACATTATCGCCATTCGCGCCTCGGTATTCTCGCGCTCATCGCCAATAATAACAGGCGTAGAAGGCTCGAATGTATAGGTCACATCGTTGCTACCCGATGGCGACACCTCCCACACATTCTTGTTCCCCGAGTTGGCAACCGCCTGCGAGGTACACTTCATCGAGCCCTGTGTGTAGATATTCTCGAAGGTTATCTTTGTCAATCGCGCATCGAACATATTGCCTCGCACGACATATATCTCCACCAATGACATCGCATGTTCGAGATACAACTGCACGATAGGCTTCATCGCGCCATCGGCCACCTTGAAGGAGTAGGACAGCAGGTAGTCAATCATCGCCGACTCATCGTACGATGTTGGTTGCTGCACCGAGATTTCAAGACCATCTTTGCTACTATCCAAAGTCAAACCGTTGAGTGTATTATAAGCGTAGGCGTGGAACGAATAGTTACTACCCTCCACCCAATTGCGCTTGGTCGAAGAGAACCACTTTCCCGTAGCGGCATCGCGCGTGATGGCAACATTGTTGAATATCTTTGTCGAGTTGTTCTGCACGCCACAGACATAGACCTTACCCACACCGTTATCTATATCGGTCTGGTTGAGTGCGCCACGCGAGACATGCTCGGCATTGAAGGTTATCTCCTTCGGGTTGGCAATAGTGAGGTCACTCCCATCGCTGCAACTTGCCAGCAATGCTGCTGCAAACAGTATATATAACAGCCTCTTCATCTTCTATCCTTCTGCTATAAATCAACAAAATTATCAACCCAATCCACCACTATAACCTCTGCGGTAATAGTGTTATCCGTAATTGTCAGGTTATATTCATATTTCTCGCCCGCCTTCCACTCGGTAGGGGATTTACCTCCGAGCCAGCCGAGTTGTATATTTCGCACCGCATACTCGGCATCGCCCTCCTTGATATACTCCAAGTGGAGCACCACATCGGTCTTGTATATGGTTTGGGGCAACACCATCAGCACCTGCTCATCATAGAGTGGGTGCTTGACATTCAGATTTACGGGCAGACCACCGCTTGGCAAGGTACATATACCGCCAAAAGGTTGCTCATAGTCGCTGTCGCCTATGGTCGTGCCATCTAACTCCCAACCTGCCGAGCCCTTAGAGTCGAAGGTAAAATCTCCCCTGTTTTGCAACCCTACAAGTCGAATATTGCGTACATCTGTAAGCACCTGACTCGAAGCATTTATCAGGTTGAACTGCACCGCCGAGCAGGCATGACGGAAGTGCAGCGACACTGCCGAATAGTCCTCATTCTCTTTAAGGTCGCGCTCTGCCGATGCGTAGAGCACATCTGCACCACCCGTATATCCCGTATATCCGTAAATTGCGACTGAGCCATCATCGGTAAATGTGCAAGGTACATCGTATGGGCACACTGCGCAGAAGCGATATGCTGCCTTCATTATCCAATACTGCGGAACGGCATAGTCCCAACCCGGAAGCGAGGTATCGTAGTAGAGTCTTTCGGCATCAAAGACTCGCGCAGTGCGGTCTTCTAAGGTATATGCCCCATAGAGGCATATATCATTCTGTCGCAAATCTTCAACTCCCTCCACAATTGCACGGTTGCTCGGTTTAGGGTTGTTCATCTGCGATGCAAAACCGATTTTGTACGCACCTCCACCTATCGGTTTCGAGTCGTTACAACCACTCAAAACCAACATTGTCAGCAATATTGTTAAGACCTTACGCATAAACTTTTCTAAACGGAAAACGGAAAACGGAAAACTATTTAATTCTCAATTCTCAATTCTCAATTAAATCGTAGTACCCGTGGGGGCGGTCAAGCACCCCACGGATTAGAAAAAAAGATTAGATAGTGATGTTACCACCATCAATAGTATCCCACTCGTCAACTGTACAGTCGAAGATAATCTCGTTCACATTGATAGTGTAGTTGTAGGTATACTTGTAACCCATATTCCATGTCTCACCTGTTGTAGAGAGATCGTGGATATAAACCTGATCGTGTCCATCTACGGTGTAAGCAATCTCAATCTGAGTCTGTGTACCTGGGAGCACTAACATTGGAACTGGCGAGTAGGTTGATGAGCTGGTAAGTTCTGCGTCCAATGTACCGTCCTCGATACCTGTTGCGTCTGCATCCAAGAAGTAGCGCAATTTTGGTGTGTCAGGAGTCCAAACTGCTGTGCTACTACCACCTCTTACAGGTGTAACAGTAAGAGTACCCGAAACACCTACATTGTGGATTTTCACCGAGTTAACAATTACCGCAGCTGCTGAGTCAGTCTTCTTGAATGTAAGGTTAAGTTGTGCAGTAGCGTGGTGGAAGAGCAATGGCTGAGCCGAAGTCTGAGGAGCCTCAACACTGAGAAGATCGCTGAAAAGAATATCGTGCTGATCTTTGATAGAGTTGTCGATGCCCGAGATAACCATTGTCTCGAATGCACCATTTGTGTCGTAATTGCTGGTAATTACAGCCAATGCTGGATAAGGACAGAACGCGAGAAAATCGATGTCACCACTGGTTGGCCAGTAACGAGCTGGCTCGCCCTTCCACAACGAAGAGCCTTCATCATACACAAACTGTGCGTTTGTAAAGTAGTTCTCATAAGTAGTTGCAGCCTTGTCCTTCAACTGTGCAGTTACGGCAATAGGATAAATCATGTCGTCATTGCTCTGAATAATACCACGAGTTACGGCCGACTTAAAGCCCATCTCCTGTACCTGTCCTGTGTAAACAGTCTCTGACTGAACACAACTGCTCAACGATACCATCGCTGCCGCAGCAAATAAAAACATCTTTTTCATAACATTAAAGTTTTTGAAAGTTTGATAAATAATTTGGTTAAAAATAGTAAAAATTTGTTGTTTGTAAAAATTGTTTAATGGTTTTTGTTAATGTTTCTGTTTTTTTTGTCTCTGTTTTTTTAAGGTTTTATGTTAGTTTTTTTTGGTTTTTCAGTTTTCCGTTTTATTGCCTCCCCTAAGCTAGGGGAGGTGCCCGTTAGGGCGGTGGGGTCTGTCACTCTCGTCTTTCGTCTCTCGTCTAAATCTCTATATCGTATTCATACTCCTTCCAATCATCAACCTCCGGTTTGAAACCTCCTCCAATCTCTGGTTTTGGGATATTTATATCGCCATTTATCACTATATGCTGTGCAGGATTGTTCTCCATCTGCGCTGATACATCAAAGTTATACATGTAAGAGTGTCCTTGAATATCGGTAAAGAGAATGCTCAACAGAGCCTTATCGCCACTCGTGCGTTCGCGTCCGAAGGTTTCGAATCGTGAGGTCATCGTCATACTGCGTCGTTGTGCGCTCACGACATCGAAGTAGAGAGCAATAGGTATGGTCGAATCTTCATCTACTGCAACAAAATGGGTTCCTGCTTGTCCGGAAATCATCATTGACACGGAGCCTACCCACTCCATACCTGTAATGCCATTCACCTCGACAGTCCAACTCTCGACAACCGTCTTGGCAGTGGCGTGGATTATATAGACATCTTGGGAGATATGGCGAGGGATATGCAGATTTCGCTCGCGTGCAACAAAGAGGTGTCCCGGTGTAAGGCGAATATCATCGTACGATGGGCGAGTATCGACACGCGACTGCAAGTATCGCGTAAAACGGCTGCGCTGTTGCTCGCTAATCTCATCGGTATACGCCTCGATATCTGCCCATACATAGTAGTTGCGTACATGCGTCTCGCCCGCCTCGATATTGTAGACCACCATATCGACATCTCCATACGGCGCGAAGATATAACCACCATCTTGCGACACGAAGTCGTGGCTGAGATACTCTCCCGACACAGCATCGAAGAATGCCACACGCATCAAGCCCGGTTCATTCTCGCCCACCTCGTAGTTCACCACCTCGCGCTCGATATCGAGGTCGAGATATATACGCAGATACTCCTCCTCTATTGGTCGGCGTTGGCACGCCACCGCAAGAAGAGCCGCCACAGCGACAAGCAGTATGTATCGTACTCTACTCATCGCCACGCTTTTTATCGTTTGGTTTAACCTTTTGGAAAATCGGCACTACGAGCGAGATATTCGCCTTCGTAGGACCAAAGAAGCCTATCTTCTTGGTTATCTTGTCGCTAATGAGCGGTGCTCCCGCCTCGATGACGGTATATTTTCTCGCCTGCGAGTAGATGTAACCCACGCCGAGCGAGAACTCGAAGTGTACCTGCTTGCGCTTACCCACCGCCATAGCGTAGGTGTAGTCCAAGCCTACATTTACAAACTCGCCCTGATGACCGTGGAAGTTGCGCTCGAAGTCGTAGTATCCCATATAGCCATAAAGACCTACCGAATGACCTTGCAGGCGGTCGAAGACCGTGCGGTTGCGACCAAACCAATAACGCCCCTCAATGCCCCACGACAGCAGCTCGAAACAGTTTTTGTTGTCGCGCTTAGGCCACACCCACGGGAAGTAGTAGTCGGCCCCGACCGACCAGTGTGTGCCAATAGGCACCTCAACACCCACATTCAACGCCGGCACAAGCAGATTCGAGCGCAGAGCAACGACAGGTTTGCGAATTGGGAGTTGCTCTTTCCGTACCGTATCCTTTGGCTCCTCCGATTTAGTAATTTCATATTCTATGACCGGAGCGACAATAGGGCGGAATTTGAGAGGAGGCTCTTTTGGTGCCAAGTCGGCAATCTCCACGATATGGATAACCGCAGCATTTCGTGCCGATGCCATAAACTCCCGTACTAACTTACGCCAAGTTCTACTATTGTCGAGAGCTTGGAGTTGTCGCTCTTTCTTATCGTTTGAGGCATCGGTACGGAGAATAGAAAGGACTTTTTCGCGATTAGGTTCGTGGTAATTCCTATCGATATAGGATTGGAATGTGTGCCAGTCCTCTCCTGCCGATATAACATGTATCTTCAACTTGTTGCCACCCTCCATTCGGGAGATAATACCACGAAGCTCCTCGGCACGCCGCATAGCAAGGCGATAGTTATACTCCTCGCTACCTATGGGCGATGCTGCACCCTCGATAACAATTGTGCGGACATTACTCTCCTCGGAGGAGAGTTTTTTCACTGCATCTACAAGAGCCGTACGCGCTTTACTATTATTAGCATAATCCCAGCGTGGCCACGCCTTATTATTCTCGTAGCGAATGGATATGTTTTGCAGATTGGTGATTACATTCAGGCTTATCTGTTCGTTCGATTCGCGCACACGCGAAGAGAGAGAACCGAGATTTTCAACCTCGGAACTCCGCGCCAATGCCAACGAGTGGAGCAGCAGAAAGAGGGTTAGAACAATTGCATATCTTTTCATTAACCTTACACGGCGTATCTGCACGCCATACTGCACACTATTTTCCCTATTTCGCGCAAAGATACAATTCTTACATATAATTTACAATAGGTAACAGAAGTTTTTGCTACTAATTTCCAATTAAAAGTGCATACCAACAATTCCGAGCGCAGTCAAGGCGTGGCGATTATAGGGGCTATGGGGGCAATAAGGGTTATAGGGCGAGCAGAGAATTTAATGCGCGGAGAGTTCAATTAGTGAGTAGTTGAAAAATAGTTCTTAATTCTCAATTTTTAATTTTTTTGCACTATCTTTGCACCGCAGACTACGGACAACTATCCGCTGCACCGGCAACTATTGGGGGTGACCGGTTTTGACAGCAGGTAGAGTTTGTTGGTAAGCACGCCGAGCATTGTGTGGGCGCTCGTAAATCTGTAACACTCAAACTACAAATGGCAATAATAGCTATGCACTCGCTGCCTAATTTTCAAGGAAAATTGGCTTAATTGAAGGGCACAAGGCTTGTCCATCAACGAGTATCCCGAAGGGGCGTTCCGCTTCATAACGACTCTTCATACGGGGTATCAATCATTTGAAGATAGTGCGATATGCGCCTCGGTTATCGTGCGAGATTTAGAGGCTGGGCTTATGGTTTGGCGGTCGTCTGCCGGGCTGTGAGAGAAGGATTAAGTGACGACTAAGCGTGTAGAAAGCCTTCGGGCTCCTTGTTTGGACGCGAGTTCGACTCTCGCCACCTCCACAAATACAACGAAAGCGGCGTTTTGCCGCTTTTTGTGTTTGTGGAGGTAGGCGAGTGTCGGTCAGCTTGGGGCGCCTCGGACTCCTTATCTGCATATCGGCTGTTGATTGCTGCGCAATTATTGCGCTTGATACTCGATTGTAATCAAAATAAATTTTGATACATCGTGCCTCAATCACAACAACCTACGGTTGCAACAGCCTATACTTGGCACCCTCTCGGCTGCTGCCGCCGTTCGACTCTTGATGGCGTTTTTATAGACGAGTGGGTATTCCTCCCCTAAGTTAGGGGAGGTGCCCGACAAGGGCGGTGGGGTCTGTCGGTCTAGTCTTAATCGCAGCGATCGTCTAATCTTTATTTAGATTTAGTCTCCGCGCACCCTATAACCCCTATTAAGGACTGAAAGCCCGCCCCTATTACCCTATAAATCGCTGCGCCTCGACCACGCTCGGAGTTCGCAACCACTCACAAAACCTAAAAGTTTTCCGCTTTCCGCTTTAAGTTTTGAGTTTTATTTCGTATCTTTACCACGATAAATTTACGAAAACGGAGATGGAGAGAAAAATCGTTGCAAAACTGCAAGGTGCTGCTATATATCACGCAGAGAATCCGAATGTTACACTGACACCCCGTACCCGCGAGAAGGCGGGCGAGAAGGTACTCGAAAACCTCGACCTCGAAATAGCCGCAGGCGAGGTGGTCTACCTTATCGGTCGCGTGGGTAGCGGCAAGTCCTCGCTGCTGAAAACCCTCTATGGCGAACTGCCTCTGGTCAAGGGTATGGGCGAGATTGCCGGATTCGACCTTACACGCCTAAAACAGAGCAAGATACCATACTTGCGCCGTAAGGTGGCGATGGTCTTTCAGGAGTTGATTCTTCTCTCCGACCGCAACGCCCACGACAACCTGCTCTGCGCATTGCAAGCGACAGGTTGGAGAAGCAAAGGCGCTATCGAGCATCGCATCGAGGAGGTACTATCGCTCGTAGGACTGAAAGATAGAGCCGACAGAATGCCTTTCGAGTTGTCGGGTGGCGAACGCCAGCGACTTGTCATTGCACGCGCATTGCTAAACTCCCCCGAGGTCATCTTGGCAGACGAGCCTACGGTAAATCTCGACCCCGTAACGGCGGAGGGTATCGTGCGACTTTTCCACGAAATAGCAGCCAAAGGGACTGCCGTGGTAATGTCGACACATAACACCTCACTTATCGAGAGTTACCCGTCAAGAACGCTTCTTTTTGCGCATAAAACGACAAAGGAGATAGATATTCAGGAGTTGATTACGCCAAAAATTAGTTAATTCTTCGATTTAGACTTGCAAGTTCCAAAAAAAAGGAGTATATTTGCACAATTAATCGCGCGCGTGCGCGCTACGCGCTATATAAGGAGTATGCGAGAGGCATACAGAGAGGTGGGCGATTACGGAGTAGAAAATAGGTTTAAGATAACGATATGACTAACGAAACAGAAATTTTGAAGAAGGGACAGGAGGAGGAGTATTCCGCCTCCAATATCCAAGTCTTGGAGGGTTTGGAGGCAGTGCGTAAGCGTCCTGCCATGTACATCGGAGATGTAGGAGAGAAGGGTTTGCACCACCTCGTATATGAGGTTGTCGACAACTCGATTGACGAGGCATTGGCCGGCTACTGCAATGACATCTATGTAACCATCAACGAGGACAACTCTATCTCGGTACGCGACAATGGTCGTGGTATCCCTACCGACTACCACGAGAAGGAGGGTAAGTCGGCATTGGAGGTTGTTTTGACCGTACTCCACGCGGGAGGTAAGTTCGACAAGGGAAGTTACAAGGTGTCGGGCGGTCTTCACGGAGTGGGTGTGTCGTGTGTGAATGCGCTCTCGACACTCCTCGTAGCGGAGATTCACCGTGGAGGCAAGATCTACAAGCAGACTTACAGCCAAGGTCACCCAACCTCAAAGGTTGAGATTATCGGCGACTGCGAGGATCGCGGTACTACCGTAACCTTCAAGCCTGACCCATCAATCTTCACACTCACAACGACCTATCGTTACGAGATTCTTGCGGCTCGTCTGCGCGAGTTGGCATTCCTCAACAAGGGCATCGCCCTCACCATTACCGATATGCGCGAGAAAGACGAGCAGGGCAACCCACGCTCGGAGCGTTTCTACTCGGAGAATGGTTTGCAGGAGTTCGTGCAGTACCTCGACAAGACTCGTGGCGAGAAGATTATCGACTCGATTATCTACCTCGACTCGGAGAAGAATGGTATTCCGGTAGAGGTTGCGATGCAGTACAACAACTCCTTCTCGGAGAATGTACACTCGTATGTAAACAATATCAACACCATTGAGGGTGGTACTCACCTCACAGGTTTCCGCCGTGCTTTGACTCGTACATTGAAGCGTTACGCCGATGAGTCGGGTATGTTGTCGAAGTTGAAGTTCGAGATTAGCGGTGACGACTTCCGCGAGGGCTTGACAGCCGTTATCTCGGTTAAGGTTGCAGAGCCTCAGTTCGAGGGACAGACCAAGACCAAGTTGGGTAACGATGAGGTGTCGGCAGCGGTAGATGGTGCTATGTCGGAGGCGTTGAGCAACTACCTCGAAGAGAATCCAAAAGATGCCAAGGCTATCGTGCAGAAGGTTATCTTGGCGGCTACGGCACGCCATGCAGCGCGTCAGGCGCGTGAGTCGGTGCAGCGCAAGAGCCCACTTTCGGGTGCAGGTCTTCCGGGCAAGTTGGCGGACTGCTCTTCGCGCGACCGCTCGATTGCCGAGATATTCTTCGTGGAGGGAGATTCGGCGGGTGGTACTGCGAAGCAGGGTCGCGACCGTAACTTCCAGGCGATTATGCCGTTGCGCGGTAAGATCCTCAATGTCGAGAAGGCTCTCGAACACAAGATGTGGGATAACGAGGAGATTAAGAATATGTTTATCGCCCTTGGTGTAACAATCGGCACCGAGGAGGACTCGAAGGCATTGAATCTCGAAAAGTTGCGTTACGACAAGGTTATCATCATGACCGATGCCGATGTCGATGGTGCACACATCTCGACACTTATGCTTACATTCTTCTTCCGCAAGATGAAGGAGTTGGTAGAGAATGGACATGTCTATATCGCTACCCCACCGTTGTATCGCGTATACAAGGGCAATAAGGAGTTCTACTGCTGGACCGAGGAGGAGCGCGAGGGACATATCGAAGAACTCGGTAAGGGCGCGCAGGTGCAGCGTTACAAAGGTCTTGGAGAGATGAGCGAACAGCAGTTGTGGGACACCACAATGAATCCAGAGACTCGTTTGCTCCGTCAGGTGACTATCGAGAATGCAGCCGAGGCTGACCGCATCTTCTCGATGTTGATGGGCGATGAGGTTGCTCCACGCCGTGAGTTTATCGAGGAGAACGCTTCGTACGCAAACATTGACGCATAATAAAATAGCGGGTTTATGCCCGCTATTTTTGCTATTAGCCTTTTTTGATTGTACAATAATTAGCCAATGGCTAAAAGCCCATAAAGTTATGAAAGATGTTGTAGTAATCGGTGTCGCAGGTGGCACAGGCTCGGGCAAGAGCACTCTTGTGAAGCGATTGCAAGAGGCATTCAGGGGTGACGATGTGGCAACTATCTGCCACGACTTCTACTATAAGGCACACCCCGAACTGACATACGAGGAGCGCACCAAACTCAACTATGACCACCCCGATGCCTTCGATACTTGGCTGATGGTAGAGCATATCAAGGCATTGAAGGAGGGCAAGACAGTGGAGTGTCCGACCTATTCCTTTGTGGAGCATAACCGCACGGAGCAGACCCTGACGGTGAAGCCATCGAAGGTTATAATTGTAGATGGCATATTAATCTTCGAGAACGAGGAGTTGCGCAACGCCATGGATATAAAGGTATATGTAGATACCGATGCCGATGTGCGCTTGGCACGCCGTATTCTGCGCGATGTTCGTGAGCGAGGTCGCTCGATGGAGTCGGTGATTTCGCAATACACCACCACGGTAAAACCCATGCACGAGCAGTTCGTGGAGCCCTCGAAGCGATATGCCGATGTAATTATTCCCGAGGGAGGTTTCAACTCGGTCGCAGTCTCTATGCTGATACAAAATATCCGCTCAATCGTAGAGAAATAACAAAAAGCAACCTTCGGAGGTTGCTTTTTTATTAGACAAAAGAATTATCCTCTCCCCGCTACAAAAAATAGGAGTGGCAAAAACCACTCCTAAACATTTTTTGTAGGTCAAAATATCGAAATTTCTAACTCGTTCATAGAGGATTACGAAAGGGTAATGGAGTTCGCAAAAAGGTTGAGCAATCGAAAATATAAGTCCCCCTCACAGGAGGGGGATTTAGGGGGTGGGTAACACACCGTCTCTCTCCCGCTACAAAAAATAGGAGTGGCAAAAACCACTCCTAAACATTTTTTGTAGCGGGAGAGAGACTTGAACTCTCGACCTCATGATTATGAATCATGCGCTCTAACCAGCTGAGCTATCCCGCCATTGCGATTAAGCGAGTGCAAAGATAAGCGAAATTTCTGTTTCTGCAAAATCTTTTTCTAATTTTTTTACGGAATTATATAGTTTAGTGTTGTTGATATAAACAAGAGGAAGATTCCCACGCTAACTTTGTTCGCTTGAAATGACTATATTTTTACAACACGAAAGTATATAATTCCATTTTTTATAAATATATCTGTCTATACGCCTTATCCAACAGATGCGAGCACTCTTATCTCCTCGAAAAAATAGCACACAAGATTGAACTATTATGCTTTTCTTAACTTTTTAACTTTTTTGTCTGTTTTTTGTTGTTTCTTGCGAAAAATCATTAACTTTGTTAATACTATTGGAGAAGATATATCACAATAAATAAATTCAAAATAACACAAATTATGGCTAAGACTCTTAAAATCAGAGATTTGACTTTGCGAGACGGACAACAGTCCTCTTTTGCAACGCGTATGACGCAGGCACAAGTTGAAAGATGCTTGCCGTATTACAAAGATGCACACTTCTATGCTATGGAGGTATGGGGCGGTGCTGTACCTGACTCGGTGATGCGTTACCTCGGCGAGAATCCTTGGTATCGTCTCGAAAGCATCAAGAAGGAGGTGGGTGATGTATCGAAACTTACCGCTCTTTCGCGTGGTCGTAACCTCTTCGGTTATGCTCCTTACACCGATGAGATTATCGAGGGTTTCTGCCGCAACTCCATCGAGAGCGGTTTGGGTATTATGCGTATCTTTGACTGCTTGAACGATGTCGAGAATGTAAAATCTACTATTAAATATGTAAAGAAGTATGGCGGTATTGCCGACTGCGCAGTCTGCTACACCGTAGACCCTAGATATCCGCACCTCTCCTTCTGGCAGAAGTTGATGGGCAAGAAGAGTCCTGCTCCGGTGTTTACCGATGACTACTTCGTATCGAAGGCGAAGGTCTTGGCTGAACTCGGTGCCGATATGATTACCATCAAGGATATGTCGGGCTTGATTCCGCCACACCGCGTTAGCGCACTCGTCAAGAAGTTGAAGGCTGCTACGGGCGTTCCTGTCGATTTCCACACACACTGTACTCCGGGCTACGGTCTTGCATCGGTATATGCGGCTATCGCTGCGGGTGTAGATGTGGTTGATACCAACTGCTGGTGGTTTGGTGGTGGTACGGGTGCTCCTGCATTGGAACTTGTCTATCTCTTCTGCCAGAAACTCGGTATTGATATGGGCGTAAATATGGAGGCTGTTGCGAAGATTAACGAGCAGTTGAAGGATATTCGCACCGAGTTGAATGTTTCGGTATTCGGAAAGGATAAGCCTGCTCCAAAACCATTCAACCCACTCACTGACGCTACTCCTGCTGAGGTTGAGGAGCAACTCAACCGTGCAGTGAAGGCTGTTGAGAAGGAGGATTTCGCAACTCTGCTCGATGCAGCGCAGAAGATTGAGGCATATTTCGGCTTCCCTGCACCGAACAAACTAGTTCAGGAGGCTGAGATTCCGGGCGGTATGTACTCGAATATGGTTGCGCAGTTGCAGGCATTGAAGGCTGAGGATATCTTGCCAAAGGCTATGGAGTTGATTCCTGAGGTGCGCCTCTCGGCAGGTTTGCCACCACTCGTAACTCCTACATCGCAGATTGTCGGCGCACAGGCTGTGAACTGCGCCCTCGATTTGAAGGCAGGTCGTGCAATGTACACCACCAAGAATAACCAGTTCGTGAGCCTCGTGAAGGGCGAGTACGGAACTACTCCTGTACCGGTAGACCCTGAGTTCCGCTTCAAGATTTGCGGCGTACGCGAGGAGAGCAACTACGATATCTCGAAGTATCAACACCAGCCAAACCCTGAACTCCCAGAGGCAGGTGGCGTAAAGTTGGCAGAGAACGAGAAGGAGGAGTTATTGCTCGAATTGTTCCCGCTTGTTGCTAAACCATACCTCACTGGTGTTAAGGTGAAGGCTTATCAGGCAAAGGTTGCTGCCGAGGCCCCTGCAAAGGAGGAGGTGACAGTTGCTGCCGAGCCAAAAGCACAGCCAATTACCGGTCACACTATCGTTGCTCCGCTGCCGGGCAAGGTTATCGAGGTTAAGGTTAAGGTCGGCGATGCGGTAGCCGTAGGTCAGGAGGTTGCCGTTTTGGAGGCTATGAAAATGGAGAACTCGATTACTGCCGATGCTGCGGGATATGTTAAGCAGATTTTGGTTGTTGCGGGCGAGAATGTCGCTACCGATGCCGTGCTTATCGAGTTGAGCGATGCCCCTGTTGTAGCACCAAAGGCAGAGGCCGCTGCACCAAAGGCTGTTACAGGCAATAAGGTTACTGCTCCGCTGCCGGGTCGTGTTATCGCATTGAAGGTCAAGGCGGGCGATGTAGTCAAGGCGGGCGATGAGGTTGCCATATTGGAGGCGATGAAGATGGAAAATTCCATTACTTCGGACTATGATGGAACTGTTCAGCAGGTGCTCGTTGCCGAGGGCGATAATGTTGCTACCGATGCAGTATTGATGGTTATCGGATAATGTTTAACCTATAAAATGAAGAAATCTTATGGGATTTTTGAAGGAATTTAAGGCATTTGCCCTCAAAGGTAATGTGATGGATATGGCGGTCGGTGTTATCATCGGCGGTGCTTTCGGAAAGATTGTAACATCGTTGGTAAACGATATCTTGATGCCGCCAATCGGAATGTTGCTCGGCAATGTCAATTTCAAGGACTTGAAGGTTAATCTTGCAGCCTTAAAAGATGCAGCCGTATCGGTTGTGAGTGAGGGTGCAGTGCCATCGGAACCTGTATATTGGAACTATGGCGCATTTATTCAGCAGGTTGTAGATTTCACAATCTTGGCGTTGTGCGTATTCTTGCTCGTGAAGTTTATGACTAAACTCTCGAACTTGAAGAAGAAGGAGGAGGAAGCACCGGCAACTCCACCTGCACCTCCTGCACCATCGAAGGAGGAAGTCCTTTTGACCGAGATTCGCGATTTGCTGAAAGAGAAGAAATAGCAGAAACAAGAGAGAGAGAGAGACGAGGGTGTAAAACTCTCGTCTCTTGTCTATTTAAGTACCCTGCGGAATACGGCGAGGGGGTAGCGGCGCACGGGACGAAGCCACAGCCATATCTTGGCAAAGAATATATGTAGAGCCGAGCAATCAACCACGCCATAAATTTTGTCACGCGAAACACGCTCTGTGCCAATGTAGTTGCCATCGCCGAGAAGTGTGACGATATCCTCGCCCACCTCGATAATACGATGCACCACAAAGTTCGCTCCCGCATCTGCCATCACAACATTATACTTGCGGATATCCTCCTCGCACACGGGGCGCAGTGTTATGGTTGAGCCACTACGAAAGAAGGGCAACATACTCTCGCCCTTGACGGCAACGCGCACGGTTTTGCCTTCAAGCAGGGTGTCGCGCACTATCGAGAATAATTCGCGGTTGGATATGGTACGAGCCTCTTTCATCTCCTACTTTTTGAAGATTGTGGTATATGACAACTCGGCCGCCGCAGCATCGGGCAGACACTCCAAGTGATATACAGGTGTTGTGGTGAGGATATCCGACACAGTGCTGCAAATGGCATCTTGCAATCTGCTATCGTAGGCAAATGCTGGTGGGCACGAAGGGAGAACTGCCCCTATCGCCATAAGTGCAGGCAGGCGATAGATTTTGTTGTGCGGAGCCTGCGAAAGGCGCAACAATGCGCGCACGGGCACACACTTATTGACAAAGCATGCGGTTTTGCCACTCCAAGGTGAGCCATAGACGATACTCCTACCGTCAATCACACGAATTATCGGACTATCATCATTCAGCAGTCGCGCACCCTCGATATTCTCGCGCCACAGGCGTGTGTGGGTGCTCTTTCCCGTTCCAGATTCGCCAAGGCAAAGCACGGCACTATCATCTTTCACGATAACCGAAGAGTGTATGGCTATGGCACCGAGTGGGGCTATGGTAATGCCGAACATAATCCAGATACCAAATCGCACGAGCGAGGGGTCTGCCTCCTCGAAGCACCCCAAGTTACTCTCCACGATATTCGAGCCATCTTCCTTGACGAGAATAAAGTTCTTACCCTCGCGTATCATCACAAAGCGATAGCCCGTAGCATATCGCGACAACTCACCAAGGGCATAGTTCTGCTCGAAGTCGAAGGAGTGTATGTGCTCGGTCACTGCGTAGCGGCTCTCCTCGATATCGCAATCCATCTTCAACAACATTGTAGCCTCTGTTGCAGTGTCGCTCTCCACCTCGAAGGGTTTGAAGCCTCGCAAGCCACACGCTGCGATATCGCTATGTCTGCCTTCGGTGCGAAGTATAAAATCTGCTATGCGGTAATCCATAAAAGTGTTATATTTTGTCGAGTGTTATAATGCGGTCGCAGTAGCCGAGCGAACTATCGCGGTGGGCTACCACAACGATTGTCAATTCCTTGTTCGATGCCGAGAGTCGCTCGATAGCGCGATTTATACTCTGCTCGGTAGCATTGTCGAGCGAGGAGGTTGCCTCATCGAATAAGAGTATATCCGCCTGCTTATAGAGTGCGCGGGCGATGCCGATGCGCTGTCGCTGTCCGCCAGAGAGGAGTGCGCCACACTCGCCTATACGGGTATGAATACCCTTTGGCAACGATGCCACAAACTCCGAGAGCGATGCCGCCTCAATGCACCTCTCGATTTGTGCCATATCGATATCGCTCTCCTCGCAACCGAGGGCTATATTGGCAAGTATGGAACTATCGGCAAGAAAGGTGTTCTGCGAGACATAGCCTATGCTATTCTGCCACTTGCGAATGCGCTCACCGCACAGCACCTCGCCATCAACAAGGATATCGCCTTCGGTCGGAGCGTATAGTCCGAGCAGAGCATTCAGCAAAGTGGTCTTTCCCGCTCCCGACTCTCCGTTTATGCCCAACTTCTCGCCCTTCTCTATCGTGAGAGAGAGATTGTGCAGGGTATCTTGTGTGCCATTGTCGAAGCGGAACGAGAGGTTGCGCACCTCAATTTTGTCGTTGAACGGTATTCGCTCCGAGGTATCATTACTATCCTGTGCCTTAACCTCGGCAGCCTCAGTCAGGATATCTATGGTGTAGCGATTGTAGCGCAGTGCACTCCAAGCACTCATAATGCTTCGTGCCGAAGGCAGTAGTCGCAGACCTGCAACGGCAAAGACACCAAAGAGGAGTTTCATATCTGCCGACCCCATACCTGCACCCAAGCAGAGCAACAACGCCATGCCTACCGCTAATCCCGTCTCGGTAAGGTTTTGTGGCAACATCGATATTGTGGCATTCTTGCGACCAACATTAACGATGGTATCCAACTCGCGGTCAAAGAGAGAGAGTTGGTGCGAGAAGGCGTTATTAATTTGTATATCGGCATAGCCTCGGAAAGTCTCGATAACATCGCGATATTTACGGCGTTGAGCCTCGTTCTCGGTATTGCCATAGCGATCGAGGCGGTAGCGCATAAGTGCGAAATAGAGCCACGCAACCGGGATAAAAATCGCAATGGCGAGTGTCGCCCCGACAGGGGAGTATATCGCTATCGAGAGTAGTATCATCAGCAACAGCAGTACTTCGCTGACAATGGTCGCCATAGGGCGAAGCACCCCCGTAACAAAGGTGTAGCACACCACATTCACATTACGCGACAGCACCGCCGAGTTCTCCGTCTTGACGAACTGCAACCCCTGCGCAAAGTAGCCCACGAATAGTTGTCGCGAGAGGTGGCGGTAGAGGTTGTAGATGTAGTCGCGCTCAACGCGGTAGAGCAGCAGATTGACAACGCTCTTTATTGCGATAAACACCACCACGACAGCCGCCACAGCAACAACAAAGTGGTAATCGGAGTCGAAGCCGAGATAGTTGTAGATGCTGTGCAGGAGTGCGTTGGAATGCATACTCTCCGAGTCGAGAATAAGATATAGCAACGGCAACAGGGCAGCCAAGCCTACAAAGTTCAGCAGTGCGCGCACGAAGATAGTCGCGGCTACGCCCACCCCCTTCGTCCGAAAACTCTTCGGTATTATGTCGATAAATCGGAGTTTCATCTTACAAAGATAACACTTAAAACTCAAAAATCAACCTTTTACCCCTCAACATTGACAATCTTTCCTGCCGTAACATACCAGATATAGCCCTTTACCGTAGTGTAGCCCATCTCCCGCAGTATCTCCATATACTCGGTAATTTGTCGATGGTAGATATTGCTCTCCTCGCCGAACTTGTAGTCCACGACCACCGCTTCCTTGCCACGAGTCATCACTCGGTCGGGGCGTTTCGATGTGGCATTCGGACGAATGATATTGCGTTCGCGATGCAACCTCTCCCAACTGCCGTCAAACCACTCGCCGGCAATGGAGTTGTCTAGCGTATCGGTGATCTGCGCCTTCAACGAGGCGGTCTCCTCGCGGCTCAACTCGCCGTTTATCGCCATCTCATCGAGTGTTGCAAATATCTCCTCGCGAGTTACGGCACTCTCAAATACGCGGTGCAGACGAATACCCATGCTGCGCGGTGTAAGCGCACCCTTCTCGTCAGCAAAGTAGCGCGATGCCGAGGTGCGGAATTTGAGCGTTACGGGAGATACGCTATGCTCCTTTATGACACGGTTACTAACGCTTGCTGCTACCCTCTCCTCCGGCTCGGGAACATCGAATGTACCAATCTCGTATTGGCGATAGTTGGTACCCTCCACCTGTTGCATTCTATTCGAGTAGGTCGCCACCAACATCTGGTTGATAGAGTTCCTTACACCGTTGTTAGGCAAGAAGATATGAAGTTGCTCCTTGGCGCGAGTAGTTGCGACATAGAGCATATTCAGCGCATCGACACAGGCATAGACCACCTCGCGGAAGTAGTCATCGGCGAAGAACGACTCCGCCATCGAACTATTGAACAACACGGGAAACTCGCCGATATTGTCGAGATAATCGCTCTCGTTAGGTTTTGCCCAGACGATATTGGTGGTATATCCTGACGAGTCGGTCGGACTCATCGACCACGAGCAGTTCGGTATTACGATAACCTTGTTCTCCAAACCCTTCGATTTATGTATGGTGAGGATTTCGATGGTGCGTTCGCTGCGTTCCACGCGCACCGAGAGCCCATTGCCCTTCTCGCGCCACCACTTGTCGAAGAGTGCAAGGTCGGCAACCCTGTTTGCCGAGAAGCGACAGATATGTTCGTGCAGAGCCAACACATAGGCGGTCTGCCCCTTCAAATCATCGGCGTAGCGAATGGTTATATTGTTGAATGCCTCCTCGGGTGACATCATGCGTATCGTGTCAAGAAAGGCATGCTCCTCCTTATCGAGTACAGCACCAAAGAGGTCGTCTTTATGCAGGTGGTTGTACTGTACGAGCGAGGTAGTATCTCTACGATTTATTGCAAGGCGCATCACCGCAATAATAAGTTTTACGGCAGGCGAGGCGGCAAGGCTCAAAGCCTCCTCGGTGGTTATCTCAAACCACAACTCCTTTGGGAAGCAGTCGCGATACGAGAGCAACTCCTTGGCGATATCCATACCGTGGCTATTCTTGCGCACAAGTATCGTAATGTCGCGAGGGAGATAGCCGCGCTCCAAAATCTCGCGTATGCGCTCGATATAGAGTGGCATGCCATCTCGGTTTACCATCGCCTTCTCCCCCTCGACAGGGGTAATCATCGAGATATACCCGTTGTTCGTATGTTTGCGGCGAGCCTTCTGTTCATGGTCGGCATACGCCCTTTCGAGGGTGTTATACAACTCCTCCCTGCACTCCTTCGATAGGCGTTTTGCCTTCATCGCATTGTCGAGTTGGGCATTCAGCACCTCGTTCTGCTGCTTAACAATCGAGTCGAAGAGCGCAGTATTGAACTCCACGATATTCGGCAGACTGCGCCAGTTGTTCTTCAATGGTATGCTCCGGCTCTCGGCAAGGTCGCGTGCAACCTCGCCACCCAAGATACGCCAGTCGCCACCGCGCCAGCGATATATCGACTGCTTGACATCGCCCACGATGAGTACCGAGGTGTCGGTCGATTGCGACATGGCGTTACGCAACAACGGCAGGAAGTTCCGCCACTCCTTTGCCGAGGTATCTTGGAACTCATCTATCATAAACTTGTCGAAGTAGTTACCCACCTTTTCGTAGATGAATGGAGCCTCCGACTCTGATATAAAGTTGCTGATAAGGTGCTTTGTCTCGGAGAGGAGCATCGAGTTATCATCGCGGCACACCTCCTCGACCATCTTCTGCAAGTCGTGCAGAAGGGCAAAACCTCGATAGTTTCGCGAGAGAATACGGTGCGTATTTTCGAGGGTACGCAGATTGACGAAGTCATCGCAAATCTCGTTGAGCAGTGGTTGCAATTCGCCGGCAAGGTTGAGCAGATCGGGCGTAGCCTTACCCTTGTTAAACCAATTTTCGAGCGGGTCTGCGAGGTGTTTGGATATGGTACTTTTAATCTCATTGAATGTTCCATCTGCAACCGGCTCTACCATCTTTGTAAATCTACCCGCGAAGTTATCGTGTGTATATCCTCGTGACGAGATGGTGTTTAGGAAGAGTTGTCCTTTTGCTATAAATGCTTCGCGACTGCTACGCACCATGGCGGAGAAGTTCTGTATGCTCTTTTTGAGAGACTCCTTGTCGCTACCCTTGGCTATAATATCGCGAGAGGACTCGTTGAACAACTCATCGTTGAGCAGAGTTATCGCCTCGCGGATATCCCACCTCTCGCCATCGCGAATACGCTCCTCGGTCAGTTCTTCCAGCCATCGGCGCAACTCCTTGTTCTCGGAGATACTTTCGATAAGAGCATCGGTACTCTTGGCGAGTACGGGAGCGGTATCCAACTCGGTCGAGAAGTTCATATCGATACCCAACTCGCGCACGAAGGCACGAAGTATGCGTTGGAAAAAGGTGTCGTTGGTCAGCACCGTAAAGTGCGAATAGTCGTGCAGAATAAGCGAACGGACAATTTTGGCGCGCTTGCGCAGTGTCGCCTCATCGAGCGAAGTCTCGCTGATAAGGTCGTCGAGGTGGTCGCTCTTTGCGCCCGATGCAAGCAGATGTATCTCCTTCAAGATGCGCGACTTCATCTCCTCGGTAGCCTTGTTGGTAAAGGTTACGGCAAGTATGCGCTTGTAGAATGAGCGGTCGAAATAGGGCTTTCCCTCCTCGTCATAGCGGTCGCGGAGTACATCATATATATATTCGTGTGCTATACGGAAGGTTTTGCCCGACCCTGCACTTGCCGGCACTATCACGGCTCTATTATTTGCTATCGAGAGGCTCATTCTCTTAAAATTTCCGTAAAGTTACTAATTAAAGATGAAAAAATTGGCTATTCGCGAAAAAAGTTGTAACTTGCATACCTAAATATAATTTTTTGTACTATGAAAAGAGTTATCGCAACACTTGTTATGCTGTTGACACTCGCCTCTGCTGTGTCGGCACAAGCCATAAATACCACCACCAACGAACAGGCAGTATCAATCCCAAAGACCGACTGGCTAATGCCGTTCAATCGTGTAAAGGTCGATGGTCCGATGAATGTCGTATTCAAGAGCGTTTCTACACAGGAGGAGTGCCGTATCACCTACGACACAAAGGGCAATATAACCTCGAAGTTCAAGTTCGAGGTGAACAAAAAAGGCGAACTCGTAGTTAGCGAGAAGTCTGACCCGAAGCGTACCTCGGTTACCGATATAACCATCTACTACAACACCCTGCGTGAGGCGAAAATTGCCCACGCCAAGGCGGAGTTCAAGAACAGAATCGAGAGCAATATGTTCGACCTGACAGTATCGGGCGGAGCAATGGTATCGCTCGAAGTCAAGACCCTCGACTCGGCTATCGAGTGTACGGGTGTCAGCCGTCTGACCATAGAGGGCTCAACAAAGTACCTCACAATGAGGGCATCTACCGCCAAGGTTGATTGCAGCAGACTCTCGACCGTAGCGGCAATTGTCGATGCTTCGCACTCGGCAGAGGTGCGCATTGTTGTCGAGGAGCGATTGGAGGCTACAACCTCGACAGGTGCAAAGTTGCTCTACAAGGGATATCCTATAATTCTGCGCGACCACACACTGATCTTCGGTGGCGACATCATCAACATCAACTAATAGGCTCTAATCTCGGAGGGGAGGGAGAACTATGGCTACCTTTATCGAGGAGGTTGCACTCCGAATATACGAAAAGTATGGCGATGAACTCTCATCGCTCAATCTTGTTTTGCCATCAAAGCGCGCCCGATTGTTCCTTGCCGAGGCGTTATCGAAGGTCTCGGTACAACCCTTGTGGGAGCCAAACTACACCTCGATAGATGATTTGATGTGCCGTATATCGGGGCTTCGCAAGGGCGACAGATTGCGCCTTGTGGCGGAGTTACACAAGGTCTACTCCGAATATCACGAGGAGAGTTTCGATAAGTTCTACCACTGGGGCGAGGTACTGCTCTCCGACTTCGACATGGTCGATAAGTATATGGTCGATGCCTCGCAACTATTCTCGAACATAAGCGACTTGAAGGATATCGAGGCGGATATGAGTTACCTCACGCCCGAACAGATCGAGGTTATTAATCGCTTTTGGCACACCCTTGTGGGTGACGAGGCGGTTGAGGGCTCGGCAACAAAGAGACACTTCTTGAAGATATGGCACTCGCTGGGTGCGATATACGAGGAATATCGCTCTCGCCTGCGCGCTCTGGGCGTGGGATATACGGGTATGATATACCGCGAGGCGGCAGAACGCCTCGAAGCGGGAGATGCCGAGTTGCCAAGCGGCGAAAAGTTCCTCTTTGTCGGCTTCAATGCTCTGTCGAAGTGCGAACAGAGTCTGCTGCGCAAGATGCAAAGTGCAGGTTGCGCCGAGTTCTACTGGGACTACGACCGCTACTACACCGAGAATAAGTTTCAGGAGGCGGGAATGTTTATCCGCGAAAACCTTGCACAGTTTGGCGAGACGGAGGGGGTGTCGCACGACAACTTCCGCAACATAAAGTCGATAAATGTACTCTCGTCATCTTCGAATGTTGCTCAATGTCAATGCGTTGTCGATATATTGGAGCGTATCGCCGAACAGAATGGCGGCACGCTCGACAAGGATACTGCAGTGGTACTCACCGATGAGGGGTTGTTGATGCCACTGTTATATGCCCTGCCCGAGAAGTTCAAGGTGAAGTACAAGCAGCGCAACGGCGAGGAGAGGGCAACACCTGCGATAAATGTAACAATGGGTTATCCGTTACGCAATACACTGGCGTACTCCTTCGTGGAGCGACTCTTGGAGTTGCAGAAGCACGCCCGCAGGGACAAGGAGGGCAACACGACCTTCTATCATGTCGATGTCGATGGTCTGCTGACACACCCATATCTCGCCGATACCACCTCGCAATACTCCGAGTTGCGCGCCGATATAGTCAAACATCGCATCTTTCAGGTGCCGCAGGCAATGGTGGCAAAGAGTCCACTGCTCGAAGAGATATTCCACAAGGCGGAGGATTGGCGCGAGGAGTCGCAATATCTCTTGCGTGTTATCGATGTACTCTCTGCTGTTACGGACGAGGGCGATGAGAGTGCTATGCGCACCGAGTTCTTGGCAACCATCTCCGATGCGCTTGTCAAGTTGCATAATGTAATTGAGGAGTGCGACATACAACTCTCGGAGCAACTCTATCGCTCGTTGGTGCGCCGACATCTACAAGCGGAGAGGGTTTCGTTTACGGGTGAGCCATTGGAGGGTTTGCAGATTATGGGTATTCTCGAAACTCGAAATCTCGACTTCAAGAATGTAATCCTACTCTCGATGACCGACAACAACTTCCCCGGTAGTCGTGCCACCGACAAGTCGTTCCTTCCATACGGCTTGCGCTACGGTTTCGACATACCTACCGCCGAGCACCACGAGGGTGTATATGCCTACTACTTCTATCGCTTGGCGGAGCGTGCCGAAAATCTATATATGTTCTACTCCTCGGCATCTGATGACAAGAGTACGGGTGAGCCAAGCCGCTATATTCGACAGTTGGAGTACGAGACCGACTTCAAGATTAACTACTCGAATGTAGGTGTCGAGGTATCGCTCTCGGATAGTGACCAAATTGATGTCGAGAAGAGCGAGGAGGTGTTCGACAAGTTGTTGCGATACACACGCGGCAACAGACTCTCGCCAACGGCTCTCTCCACCTATGTTAATTGCCCGTTGAAGTTCTACTTCAATGTGGTGGAGTATATGCGCCCCGAAGATGAGTTGGAGGAGTCGGTCGACAATCTGACCTTCGGAAACATATTCCACGAAGCGGCAGACCTGCTCTACTCGCAGATTTTGGACGATGCCGAGCCTGCCGTACGCCTTGCCGAGTTGCGCGACAGAGGAGAGGTCGAGCGATGCGTGGACAAAGCCATCGCGAAGGTCTATTTTGGTCGCGAGGAGGGAGCGTTGCCCGAACTTGGAGGTGAGTTGCAGATTATTCGCAATATCGTGCGCGAGTATCTCGGCAAAAACCTGCTGAATTACGATATCCGCAACCACGAATTTGTGGTTACCAAGACCGAGGAGTATATCAAGATGACCATGCCGATAAAGGTTGGAGACGAGCAGTTCGATATCCTCTTGGGAGGTCGTGCCGACCGCATCGACTCGTTGAACAATGGAATGATGCGCGTTATCGACTATAAGACGGGTAAGCCGCATTTGGACTTTCATGGTGCCGAAGCACTATTCCATGGTGTGCCGATAGAGAAACATCGCAAATCAAATATCATCAATACACTGCTCTACTCGATGATGCTCTCGCATACGACAGGTCGCGAGGTACGCCCCGAGTTGTACTATGTCGGACCGATGGCACGCAAGGAGTACTCCTCGCTATTCTCCATATCCAGCAAACAGAGACTCGAATCCTACACGGAGTGCTCCGAGGAGTTCGAGGCGGAGATAAGGAACACCCTATGCGAGATGTTCGACCGCACCATACCATTCTCGCAATGTGAGGATAATTCGATATGCAAATACTGCGACTACCGCACAATATGCAACAGATAGCGGTGCACAAAAGAGGTTAATTATATACTTGGGGACTGTAATTGTTTAGACGAGAGCATTACCCCATCCGCTACACTCGTCCCCCTGTTTTGGGGCTATTAGCCATGGGCTTTTTTTAATAGAGTGCTTAGGGGGGGGTAACTTGGGGGGCTTGTCCTGTTACTTGTCCTGCTGCTTGTCCTGCTGCTTGTCCTGTTATTTGTCCTCAAACACGACACATAGTCATCTGTTGTGTCACAGATGATATTGGTTGTTTTTGTTGTTTTATCCTAAACTCATAGTTTAGAACAAAGCACTAAATTCAACCATTGTATAGGTTATGCTTCTGTATAAATGACAGTCATTTATATAGGCTGAGAAATATCATGTATATAAACAATTAGTCTTTTTATTACCCACAAGCCTCAAACTTGTGGGTGTTTTTTGTGCTTTTTGGTTAAACATACGCCATTTTTTGATATTTCTGGTTAAACATACATCGCATAATGCTATTTTATCGAAACTTTTACGATTTCCGTCTATTGAAATTTACCTCCATAAATCAACATCAACAAACAAGCCTGTCTAACAAAAAACTTGTTAGACAGGCTCTTAATTATAGATTTTCCAAAGTATAGTCTATCATCTTCTGTCGCACAAGCGATGTTGCCGCAGGGCGCATCGAGTGGTTTTGGTCGGGATAAACCATCATATCGTACTGCTTGCCCGCATCGTTCAGACGGCGACACATCTCCATCGAGTTCTGAAAGTGAACATTATCGTCTGCCGTGCCGTGGATAATCAATAACTTGGTGCGGTCGGACAACTTCGCTGCATGCGAGAGTGGCGAGTTATCATCGTAACCCTTCGGGTTATCTTGTGGCAGGCCGTTGTAAATCTCGGTATAGATTGTGTCGTAGTATCGCCACGATGTCACGGGTGCAACGGCAATAGCCATACGGAACAACCCCTCGCCATGCAGGGCGCAGTTGAGAGCCATAAATCCGCCATACGACCAGCCGTAAATACCGATTCGCTCGGCATCGACAAACTCCTGCTTCGCCAAGAATCGCGCGAAGGAGAGTTGATCCTCAACCTCCCTGCGACCGAGGTCAGCGTAGGTACATTTCTTAAACGCCTCGCCCCTATAACCAGTACCGCGACCATCACAACACGCCACGATATAGCCATCGTGCGGCAGTGCATCTTCCCAATCGAGCGACCACATATCGCGCACCGACTGTGAGCCGGGACCCGAATACTGCGTCAGCAGAACAGGGTATTTTTTCGCTTTATCGAAGCCAAACGGCAACTGGATATAGTAGTTGAGCGTATCGCCACGCTCGGTTACGAACTGCTTAAATTCTCGCTTCGCCCACCTGCCTCGCTCTGCAACCTGCACACGGCTATCGACCAGCGTATCGACCACCTCGCCCGAAGCGCGATGCACCGTAACGATATTCGGGGTATCGACATTCGTATAGGTGCGAATATAGTAGCGCATACCGCTTGACGGAGTGATAGTGTTAAAGCCGCCATCGGGAGTAAGGCACTTTTTGCCCTTACCATTCAATCCTACGGAGTAGAGGTGGCGTTGCAGTGGCGACTGCTCGGTCGAGAGGTAATATACCCTCTTTTTTGCTACACCCACCACCGATGCGACTTGCCACTTGCCCGATGTTATGGCATTCAGGCGACCTTTGGTGGTGCTGTGGAGGTAGAGGTGGTTATACCCTGCGGTAGTCTCCTCGCTGACGATAAATCGCTCACCGTCAATAAAGCGTATCGTTGCAGCCGAAGGTCTTTCGACATAGGTTGTGCTTCTCTCCTCGTAGATAGTGCGCACCACCCCACTCGCCTCACGCAGCAGCACCTCAAAGTGGTTTTGCAGACGATTAACGCGATAGAAATATAGTTCGCCCTTTGGCGTATAGGCAAGATTGAGAATATATTGGTCGGGATTATCGCCCACCGCAATCTGTTCGGTTGCACCCGATGCAACATCGTAGAGGTGGAGCGTTACAACCGAGTTCTTGTCGCCCGCCTTCGGGTATTTGAACGAGTAGGCTTTATTGTAGAGTTTGTCATCGTAGCGCATCATCTCGAAGGTCGGCACCTCGCTCTCATCGAAGCACAGGTAGGCAATCTTCGCCCCATCGGGCGATACGGCATAGCCCTTCGTAAAACCATACTCCTCCTCGTAAACCCAGTCGCTCGTGCCGTTGATAATCTTGTTCCACTCGCCATCGGTAGTTACAGCCTTTGAGGTGGAGGTTGCAATATCGTATAGGTAGAGATTGTTCTCTTTGGAATAGACAAGGCTCTTGTTATCGGGAGAAAACTCCACATCACGCACCTGCTCCAACACCTTGCGCGCCTTGCCTCCCACCTCGGCGAGGTAGTAGTCGGCGGTTGCCGAATGGCGATAGATAGGCTTCACGCTCCCAGCATCGGATAACAAAATCTGCCTCTCATCGTGCGAAAAGAGGTAATTGCCAATCTTCAACTCTCCGCTGAAAAGTAGTAACGAGTCGGTACGGTCGGCATACGAGCATCGCACAATCTGCTTGCCCTTAATTATGGTAAAGTGCTCGCCATCAGCCATTGAGCGCACACCGTAAATGCCTTTGTTCGCCGCACGGCACTTGACAATATCCCTATATTGTACGGTCGAGCCGTATGCAACGACAGTGGCGCACATAACCGCCACTGCCAGAAGGAAATTTTTTTTCATTATAAATACATTCTTAATAACCACTACCACAGGTTGACTAAATATCATCAACATTAAAGTCGTAGTCGAGGCGTTTTCCGGTCACGAACTTCGAGTTATCCATCTTGGTATTGAACTGCTCGACAGTAACACGCTTGTTCTCCTCGTAAGGCGGTGTGAGCAGGTCGAAGTTAAGGGCGTAGTTGATAGCCGTTTCGAGTACAGTAACGAGATTTTCGCGCGAGATTGTCTCCTTGCCGAAACTCATTGCGCGAACAAGTGTCTGGCGTTTGCCCTCCACGAAAAACATCTTCTCGCGGTTGATGAAGATACGACCAATCAGATAACCCTCGTCTGCCGAACGATTGAACTTGAACGAGTCGGAGAGGAAGTCATAGATATCGATAATTCCGCAGTAGGAGTTCGCCTTATCGCTCTGCACATACTCATTTTGCCAGATTAGGTGGTTTGAGTCAAAGTTGAAGACATCGGTGTGCATACGCACGATAAGAAGGTCGGAGGCGATTTGGAGTTGCGCCTCGAACTTGCCACGATCGCGATACTCGATACGCACACGGCGGTCGAGCTTGCCATCGAGCGCATCATCAATCTCGGATGCCATCTCCAAGAGAGCATCCTTCAACTCTCCGAATACCGAGAAGGTGTTATCGAATACTCGTTGTTTGAGCGATGATTTGTCGATAATCGCCGACAAAATCTTTTCACGAAGTTGCTGTGCCATAGTTATCTTGCTTTAATTTATTATTTCCAATCGTTACGATTATAGATTACACGCTCACCCCAACATGGTATCCATATATGGTCGTGATTCAGCTTATCCTTTAAGCGAAGGGCATCGTGGAATGTCCAACGCCCCTTATGCGCACGGTGTCCAAGTTCCTGCAAGTGCGATATAAAGATATGTTTTGGTTGGAATTTCTCGATAGCCTTCGGGATATTCAACCTTACACGAACATGAGGAATAAAGATATCGACCTGCTTTTGTGGGTTAAGTTGTGTGTAGTTGCACGAATCGCCAGTGTGGTAGATTACTGTATTGTTGGTATTTGCGCCACAATCAATCTCATACGAGGCTACAAAGTTACGCAGCTTCTTGTTGTGGTCGCCTACCGTTACTCGCACCGTAATATCTCCAAACTTATACACTCCACCATCCTCAACACGCATCTCCTCGACACCCTTTATATCGAAAGCGGCAAGAATAGGTTTTCCTCGCTTTACCATACCCTCGGTAAACGCCTTAGTGTTATGGTCGCCGTGCGGATGGGTAATCATGCCGAAATCTACCATATCGAGCAATTTATCGGTATATTTTGAGTAGAGGTCGATACCAAAAGTTGCTGTCGGAGTCTTGACAATATAACCCATATTGTAGAGCAACCACACCGCCACGGTTCCCTCCTTAACCTTTGTGGTGCGTACCTCCTTGCGCACCTTATCGAATGATTTGCGCAAGAAGTAAGGCACGCCCGAACGCTCCAACTCGGCAATCTTCTCAGGATTGCTCTCTCTTCGGTATGCACCCCACTCTCTATTTTCAAAACGATTGATTACGCTTTGTGTAACCTCCATAGACTCCAATCGCTTTGGGGTAAGGTCGTGACCGTTGGTTTTAAACATCAGCGTTTTGACAGCCTTACGGAATTGTTTGTTGGTCGGCAACTCCGACACCTTCACAATTTGTGCTGACACGCTCATTACAGCCACCAGCGCCAAAACAAAAGCGGTAGTAAATCTTCTCATAACTTGTATCTATTTTGTTCCTTACTTCAATCTGATTATCTCCCCTTTGCAGACATCATCGGCAGGGCGGAGGTGGTTGAGTTTCGCCAACGAGCGCAGGCGTATGCCGTACGACTGCGACAGGGAGTAGAGATTTTCATCACGCACAACCTTGTGTTGCATTACATTGCCCAGCCACTGCGTCTTTTTGCGCTCGATATAGATAATATCGCCCTTCGACAACGAGCCATCTTTCGCCACATCGTTGAACTTGCGTAGCATCTTCGGCGAGATATCAAACACCTCACCCACCGACTCGAAGGTGTCACCCTCCTTTGCCACAACATAGAAGGTGTGGTTTGTGCGATAGACACCATAGCCCTTATGCGAATTCACCGTTACGCGGAAGGCATTCGGATTGATCTGCTCGTCCGAAGTGGCGATATTGCTCTCGAACCACGCCTCGGTATTTGCCGTTGCATTTTTCGCCGCCGAGTAGATTTTCGTTCCATTCTCTTTATCAAGCAGATACAACTTCATTGACTCGATGATCTTCACCAAACGCTCGGCATAGTCGGGTGCCGTAGCATAGCCCGCAGCCTTCAAACCTCTCGCCCAACTGCGGTAGTCGTCAGAGGGATATGCAAACAGGGAGTCGTAGCGTGGCGATTGGTCAAGAAAATCGGCATGGTCCTGATACGATGCCTCAACCGAAGGATAAGCACGGAAGCACTCCCCCTTCGCATCGTCATCGTGATAGACTCGGTCGCCTGTCCAATGTTTCTTGCACTTTATGCCGAAGTGGTTGTTCGAGGAGGTCGAAAGGCGGCTGTTTCCGCTATCCGACTCCAAGATTCCCTGCGCCATCGTGATACTTGCCGGGATACCATATCGCTCCATGTGAGCGATGGCTATTGCCTTATACTTCTCGACATACTCCTCTCGTGTTTGGCGCACTGCCGCCATTGCCGACACCGCCACAAATAGTGAAACTAATATTATAATGCTCCTTTTCATCGCAATTTTGCTATTTCTCCACAAATATAGGAAAAAACAATCGCCCCGACAAAAAAATCGAGGCGATTTGCGATATTTAGTATTTTTAATACTACTTCTCTGCCGGAACCAACGAGAGGTACAACTCTTCGAGCTGTGCTGGGTCGATTGGCGATGGACCATCGAGCATCACATCGCGACCGGCATTGTTCTTCGGGAAGGCGATAAAGTCGCGAATCGAATCTACGCCACCGAACAACGAGCAAAGACGGTCAAAACCGAATGCCAAACCTCCGTGTGGCGGTGCACCATAGCGGAAGGCGTTAATAAGGAAGCCGAACTGTGCCTCCGCCTGCTCCGGCGTGAAGCCCAAGCACTTGAAAATGAGCGACTGCAATTTCGGATCGTGGATACGGATTGAGCCGCCACCAATCTCCGTGCCGTTGCAGACAAAGTCGTAGGCGTTAGCACGCACTGCGCCCGGGTCGCTCTCCAACTTGTCGATATCCTCCGGCTTTGGCGAGGTAAATGGGTGGTGCTTTGCGTAGAAACGCTCGGTCTCCTCGTCCCACTCGAACATCGGAAAATCGACAACCCAAAGCGGAGCAAACTTCTTCGGGTCGCGCAAGCCCAACTGCTCGGCAACTTCCAAGCGGAGTGCGCAGAGTTGAGTCAGAGCCTTATACTTCTTACCGCAGAGAATCAAACACAAGTCGCCCGCCTTTGCGCCCAAACGCTCGGCGATAGTCTGCAACTCCTCTGCCGAGAAGAACTTATCGATAGAGGACTTAATGCCTCCCTCCTCAACGCGAATCCAAATCAAACCTTTGGCTCCCACCTGCGGACGCTTAACATAGTCGGTCAAGGCGTCAATCTGCTTGCGGGTATATGTTGCACAACCCGTTGCTGCAAAGCCCACTACATACTCCGCATCGTCAAATACCGAGAAGTTGTGACCATGTGCCAAGTCGGTAATATCCGAGAACTCCATGCCGAAGCGCAAATCGGGCTTATCCGAGCCATACTTCTCCATAGCCTCGCTCCAAGGCATACGGCGGAATGGCTCTGTAAAGTCGATATCCAAGACACTCTTGAACATGTGCTTTGCCCAACGCTCGAAGATATTGAGGATATCCTCCTGCTCCACAAACGACATCTCGCAGTCAATCTGTGTAAACTCAGGCTGACGGTCTGCACGCAAGTCCTCATCGCGGAAGCAGCGTACAATCTGGAAGTAGCGGTCGTAGCCCGACACCATAAGCAACTGCTTCAATGTCTGCGGCGACTGTGGCAATGCGTAGAACTCGTTAGGATTCATACGCGAAGGCACAACAAAGTCGCGAGCACCCTCCGGAGTAGATTTGATGAGGTAAGGAGTCTCAATCTCCAAGAAACCCTCCGAGTCGAGGAACTTGCGAATTTCCTGCGCCATCTTGTGACGAAGAATCATATTTCGCTGCAATGGTGGACGGCGAAGGTCGAGGTAGCGGTACTTCATACGAAGATCATCGCCACCATCGGAGTTCTCCTCGATAGTGAACGGAGGAATAACAGCCTGATTGAGAATGTTAATCTTCTCGGCAACAACCTCGATATCGCCCGTAGCCATCTTCGCATTCTTCGACTCACGCTCGATAACCTTACCCGTAACCTGAACAACGCACTCACGACCGAGTTTTGCAGCCTCTGCCTTTGTAGCCTCGTCAGAGTGCTCCTCAACGACAATCTGTGTGATGCCGTAGCGGTCGCGCAAATCGATAAAGGTCATCGCTCCGAGGTTACGCACCTTCTGCACCCAACCTGCCAATGTCACTGTCTGTCCGACATTTGTGGCACGCAATTCGCCACAAGTATTACTTCTGTACATAGTTTTATATAATGTTTTTTGTATCTTTGCCCTATCAAACAACTGACAAAGTTACAAAAAATATGGAAGAATTGCGAGAAAAAGATGAAAAATATATGCGTTTGGCAATAGAAGAGGCAAAACTTGCCCTCGAAGCCGATGAAGTACCCATCGGAGCCATCATTGTTGCGGGTGGTCGCATCGTTGGGCGAGGTCACAATCTGGTAGAGACTTTGACCGATGTCACCGCCCATGCCGAGTTGCAGGCAATTACCGCTGCTGCCTCGACAATCGGCGGAAAGTACCTCAACGACTGCACGCTCTATGTGACGGTCGAGCCTTGCCCAATGTGCGCAGGAGCCTTGGCATGGAGCCAAATCGGGCGTATCGTTTATGGCGCATCGGACACTAAACGCGGATTTTCGACCATTTCGGACAATATGTTGCACCCCCGCACCGTTGTTACTTCGGGCATTCTCCGCGAAGAGTGTGAGCGACTTATGACCGATTTTTTTGCAAAATTGAGATAGATGCAGTAACTTTGCAGATTGGAAAGACAAAAATCACAAAAAATAGAAAAGATTATGAAAAAGTTATTTGTAACAATGTTTGCACTCCTCGCCGTAGGTATGGCTTCGGCACAGAGCGAGGTTATCGCAAAGTTCAACGAGGGCGCAAAGGCTGTTCAGGCTAAGAACTATGCTTCGGCTATCACCCTCTTTGAGAGCGTTATCGACAAGGGTATGGACTCGGAGGACAACACCGTACTCAACTGCGTGGCTACCGCCAAGAAGTATCTTCCTGTATGTTATCAGGGTGTAGGTCTTTCGGCTGCATCGCAGAAGAACTACGCAAAGGCAATCGAGTACCTGACAAAGGCTGCCGACACAGCCGAGTTGTATGGCAACACACAGGCAAAGAATAAGGCTAACATGATTCTTGCAAAGGTTTATCAGGTGCAGGGCGGTGAGGCTTTCAACGCCAAGAACTACGAGGCTGCTGCTGCCGTGTTCGAGAAGGGTTACAAGGCAAACCCTCGTAACGCCGAGATGGCTCTCAACCTCGCAACTTCATACTGCGAGTTGGGCAAGTACGATGAGGGTATGGCTATCTACGACAAGATCTGCAAGATGCCAGCAGACAAGTATGCTGATGCTATTGCAAAGGCTACTGCCAACAAAACTCTCTACACCAACAACAAGGTGGCTTCGTTGCAGCAGGCAGGCGATTTCGATGGCGTAATCGCAATGGCTGACAAGTTGCAGGCTGCATCTCCTGCCCTTGCAGAGAAGATTCGCATCGAGGCTTACAACGGCAAGAAGGACTACGCAAAGGTTATCGCTCTCGGCGAGGCTGCTGCTACGGCTCAGGCTAACGAGGAGGACAAGAGCGCAGTATATTTCCTTGTAGGTGCTGCTTACAACGCACAGTACAACGCAGGTGGCAACAAGGACGCCGCTCTTCGCGAGAAGGCTGTTGCTACTTTGAAGAAGGTTACCGCTGGTGCAAGCGTTGAGGCTGCAAAGACTGCGTTAGCTGACTTGGAGAAGTAGAATCTGGGTTACATACAAATAGAGAAACGGCAGGGGTTTGCACCTCTGCCGTCTATTATTCTATTTCCTCTACATCTTCGATGCCCTCTTGTTGTACCACTGCTAAAATCTCTTCGCGCAGCGCCTTGGTCGTTACATTCTCGCGGATAACGGTGAGGTAGGAGTGGCGTATCTCACGCTCCACAACCTCGCGAGGCAGTTGTTCGAAGTAGATATCGTTCCAATGTTTCTTGTTGAAGTGCCACGCAGGGGTTATCGCCGAGAGGTATCGGTCGCGCAGAACAATAGCGCGGTCGGGCTGACACTTTACTGCAATGCGCTCGGCAAACTCCAACACACAGCAGACAAACAGGCGACCACCCACCTTATAGACCACCGAGTCCTCGCCAAAGGGCTGACACTCCTCAACCAACGGCAACGACAAGATATATTCACGCAAATCGACAATATCCATAGTGCAAAGATAGTAATTTTAGACGAGAGACGAAAGACGAGAGAAAAAACTATAACCACGATTTAATAAAAAACGGGAGGTTACTTTACAGCAACCTCCACCTAACTTCAAAATCGTAAATGATTACAATCTTACCTCAAAAAATATCTTTTAGAGTGCTAATTTCTTCCTGATTGATTTAGGCACTGCATTCTTATTCACCATAATCTCCATCGTCTTGTACTCAACATACGGACGAGAGAAGTAGTAGTAACCATCGTATGGCGGGCGAATATCCCACGAGTTCTTCACCTTAAAGAACGGATTACCCTCTTGGTCGGTGGCTGTACCGATAATAACCATGCCGTGGTCATCGGTATTCTCGTAGTTGTCGAACGCCTCCTGACGCATCTGCTGCGTAATCTTCTTCTCCTTTACTGGTTTATCGAAAGAGTACAACTCCTTCTGTCGCTCCTGTTCCGAGAGTCTGCCCCAACGCTCTGCCTCGGTGCCACTCATGCTCTCGATATTATCCTCTGGAATAATACCGATAGCCTTTGTGCGGTGGAAGCCACGCTCCGAAACATCGGCTGCCCAACCGAGCGAGTAGTTGTTTTCGAGGGCATTATCCACAATCTGCATCAACTCATCGAGTGGCACATTGTAAGCCTTCTCCCACATCCAGTTGTCGGGCACCTCAACGATATACTGCTCGTAGAATGGGTGGTGGGTATAAGAGGTAACGAATACTATATCCGACATCTTCACTGGCAACGACTCGGCAAACGAGTGCGGAGTATACTCCTTACCCTTGTAGGTAAACTTCTCCGGCATCTTGCCGAAGTAGGTATCGAGAATTGCGTTCAAGCCATCTTTCCAAGCAGTTGTGAGTTTCTTGTTCTTATTCTGCACCACAGCCTCGACATACGCCTTCAAGATTGCGTCAATCTCGCCAAATACTGGCTTATCCGTGCCGTAGTTCAAACCTTCGTAGACCTCCTGCGGAACGATACCATACTTCTCGATGCCCTTTGTAACATCGTGGAACGCTCCACCGACAGCCATATTGAGGTGTCCGTGCAGACGCACATACTTGACAGCCTTCTCGAAGTAGACATTGCGGACAATCCACATCTCCGACAAATCTATCTCCTCGCCACCAGCACGCATAATCTCGTTCTCGATAAACGACAATCCGGCATAGCACCAGCAAGTTCCGCTGCGGAACTGATTTTTTACCGAGGTGGTCTTAACCAACTTGCCATCGGTAAACTGGTAACCCCTCTTATCCTGTGCCGAAGCCGACACAACGAGGGTCGCGCACACGACAAATACAGTGATAAATCTCTTCATTTTTCTCTATTTTTTAGTCGTATTTACAATGTTCATACACTCCTCGTAGGAGAGCAATTCAGCCTTCTTGCTACGCGGAATGCGATAGTTCTTGCCCTTGTAGGCGATATATGCGCCGTAGCGACCATTCTTCACAAGCATATCCGCATCCTCCGCGAAGATCTTTATCGGAGTTGCAGCAGCCGTAGCCGTCTTCTTCTGCGACTCGATAAGTTCTACTGCGCGCTCGTAGGTGATGGTGTATGGATCATCGCCCTTTGTCAGCGAAGCGAAACTCTTGCTGCCATAGCGGATATAGGCTCCGAACTTACCGATGCCGACCACGACATCCTCCTCGCCATACTTGCCGAGTGTGCGAGGCAGAGCAAACAACTCCAAAGCCTCTTCGAGGGTGATAGCCTCGATAAGTTGTCCCTTTTTGAGTGATGCATAGCGTGGCTTCTCGTCATCACCGCCATCAATCTCGACCATTGGACCGAAGCGACCGATACGCGCCCTTACGGCGTGTCCGCTATTTGGGTCTACGCCGAGAACACGCACCTGTGAATTTTTCTCTACCTGAGTGGCAATAGCCTTATCAACAAGGTTGTGGAACGAGTCGTAGAACTCGCCAATCATCGTATTCCAACCCTGCTCACCATCGGCGATACGGTCAAACTCCTTCTCTGCCTTGGCAGTGAAGTTGTAGTCCATAACGATACCGAAGTTCTGCTCCAAGTAGTCGTTTACGACCATACCTATGTCGGTCGGAGCAAGACGATTCTTCTCGGCTCCGTAGTTCTCGGAAGCGACCTTCTCGGTGATATTCGAGCCTTTGAGCATAAGTTGTGTATATGGGCGTTTCTGTGCAGGCTTGTTGTTCTTCTCGACATATCCACGAGTGATGATTGTCGAGATTGTAGGTGCATAGGTCGAAGGTCGACCAATGCCCAACTCCTCCAAACGCTTTACGAGCAGTGGCTCGCTAAATCGCATCGGAGGTAGTGCATGGCGCTCGGTAGCCGTAATGGTGTGAGCAGTGAGCAGCGTACCGTCTGCCAATGCCGGCAGTGTCGCAGCATCGCTCTGCTCGGCAGGCTCCTCATCGTGCGACTCGGAGTAGAGGTGCAGGAAGCCGTCAAAGGTGATAACCTCGCCCGTAGCCACAAACTTCTCGCTGCTACCCGACATCGTAATTGTAATGGTGGTGCGATTTACATCGGCAGGCACCATCTGCGATGCCACGGTGCGTTTCCAAATCAACTCGTAAAGTCGCTTCTCGGCTGCCGTACCCTCGATTGTGTGGTTGTTGATATAGGTAGGGCGAATAGCCTCGTGCGCCTCTTGCGCGCCCTTGCTGCTTGTGGTATAGTTGCGGCGCGAAGAGTAGTTCTCGCCAAACATCTCGCAAATCTCCTTCTTGCAAGAGTTCAGCGCCAAATCCGAGAGGTTTACCGAGTCGGTACGCATATAGGTAATAAGACCTCGCTCGTACAACTTCTGAGCAATAGACATTGTCTGCGATACCGACATCGAGAACTTACGACCAGCCTCCTGCTGCAAGGTAGAGGTGGTAAAAGGAGGTGCAGGATAACGCTTCGATGGTTTCATCTCGCTTCCCTCGACCGTGAAGGTTGCTGTCTTGCAACGCTCCAACATCGCCAAAGCCTCCTCCTTCGTAGCAAAACGCTCCGAGTACTCCGCTTTGAAGAGTGTCTTATTGGCATCGCCCACAGGGTAGAACTGCGCCACAACACGGTACGAAGAGGTATCCTTGAAGTTGATAATCTCGCGCTCACGCTCCACGATAAGGCGTACCGCAACGCTCTGCACACGACCAGCCGAGAGTGCCGGACGCACCTTCTTCCAGAGGATTGGAGAGAGTTCAAAGCCCACGATACGGTCCAACACGCGGCGTGCCTGCTGCGCATTTACAAGATTCATATCCACGGTGCGCGGATTCTCTATCGCGTTCAAAATCGCATTCTTGGTAATCTCGTGGAATACAATTCGTTTGGTGTTCGCAACCGACAAGCCCAAGACCTCTGTCAGGTGCCAGGCAATAGCCTCTCCCTCGCGGTCCTCATCGCTCGCGAGCCATACCGTCTTTGCAGCAGCGGCAGCCTTCGACAACTCCGAAACGAGTTTGCTCTTCTCCTTCGGAATCTCGTAGGTCGGAACAAAACCATTTGCAATATCAATGCTGAGTTCCTTCTTCGGAAGGTCGCGGATATGACCGAAACTCGATTTAACGACAAACTCCTTGCCCAAAAACTTCTCGATGGTCTTCGCCTTCGCAGGGGACTCCACAATTACTAAATTCTCTTGCATCTCTATCTTTCGTATATAATCCAACACAACAAAACCCAAGTGCTACTCAGGTCTTGTATGTCATCTATTTTATCAATGTATATGTCAAATCAACTTGTATTGGTGCAACATTTTCCTCTCCTGCACCCTGCAACACACTCGTGGCAAAGGAGTATGGCGATGTCGCCTCCGCACCAATGTATATTGTACGCTTCACATAGTCGGCGTCCGACTCGTTGAAGGCGTATGTTCCGTCCTCCTGTCGTACACGCTTGGCATAGTTGAAGAGTCGCTGTATGTAGGCAGTTATATTCATCGTATAACAGCCTCGGCTACGGTCGAGGTATCCTCCATAGATAGTCTCCGAGTCGTAGTTGTTCTCGTAGATATAGTCGTAGTCATCAACTGGCGAGAAGGTATTGTAGTCGAGGTACGAGCCCAAGCGCGAGAACGACCTGTTCAGCATCTCGATAAATTTGGCATCTGATGCGTTGCCCTGTGTCTGCTCCCAGTCGTAGTAGGCTCCATCGACATACATCGTAAGTACACACTGATTGATACCCATCTTCGAGTAGGTTGCGCTCTCCGAAGTTTCGAGGTCGAGCATAGCATCGAGAAGGTCGTCTGTGATAAATATCTCAGTCGTAGGACCACCCATACCCTCAACATAGCAGGTCGACACCTCGGTGCGACCCTCCATAGGCTCGGTGCACTCCATCACCACCGAGTTCAGCAACGAGGCTCCACCCGTGAGGCTCTCCGCATAATTGCGTGTCACCTTGTTCGTAGAGGCGTTGTACTTCGAGTCGCTATCGTAGAAGTAGTAGTACATACCCACCGTATCCTTAATCATCGAAGGGTCTTTCGGATTGCGGTTTCTGCCCTGCAACATCAGTCCCGAAGCCGAGAGGTCGAGTGCATACATCGCACCCTGCGAGTCGCGCTCCGTATCGGGGTACTCCGTATCGGGTGTTATGTACAAACCATGGAAGTTGCTAACCCACTTCTCATCATCGGTGTATATCTCCACGCCACTATTGCCCCAGCCGTCCCAGTCGGCACTTGCATAGTTGTCGGGGATAAGCATCAGGCGGCGAACAAAGTCCCAAGTCTGTGCCGAGATTTTACCATCTGCACCCTTCACGGTCTCCAAGGCAAGCATAAGAGTCGAAGGTCCCTCGCCAAGTTCGCTATTTGGGAATGTAAATTCGAAGATAGGTTTCTCGCTATCGTAGACACCGCTCAAATCGCAATTTATATACGACACCGAGTCCTCTCCCCTGCGCTTATCGTGCTTCAACACATTGCCAACCAGCGGCTTTGTCAATTCGTAGACCTTGTAACGAGTAGGGACAAGAGTATCACCTCCGTAGTTGTCGATGGTAAGCACCAAGTGCATAGTGTCGAAGATAGGTTTGTAGCCAAATCCATTCTCCTTGTCTATGGCATTCATATAGAGCATCGTAGAGGCAAAGCCTGCCGTGCGCACACCGAGCGTATCGCTACGGCGCACACCGATGTAGCCCACACCCGTATTCGAAGCAAGCAACGAGTCGGTACGATAGAGGCGGGTTTCAAAGAAGTTCTTGCCCTGCGCCCCCATATCGACATCGCCGTTTGTGCCCGATGAGGTGTCAATACGAATTATGTGGTTACCCCTTATTTTGAGATGTCGCATAGCCATAACCTGCTCCTCCGGCATGATATCCGAGCCGAGAGTAGTATCCGCAGTCATCGTGCAGCCCACCATAACGAGAGCCAACAAGAGCAGAGTGAGGTATTTGGTTATACAAAATCTATTAGAAAAGCCCCTCATAAAAGCGATCGTAATTATCGTAAAAATCAGCGTCTTCCGGTGACTGATAGTCGAGCACCGACTTGCCCTGCTTACGGGCATATTCGAGTAACTCTTTGTCGGCACTCTCCGAGCCGGCAACCACGCCATCGACATTATCTATAACGAAGCGCATGAGATTTTCGTATGATGTATCGCTCAAATTTTCGAGACTCTTGTCCGATACACCCTCGTTCTTCAACTTCTCGACAAGTGTTGCATCGAGAGGTCTCTTAAACTTATCCTCGTAGAGCGAAACTACAATCTTCGATCCACAAAGTACGGGGTCGTCACTAAACATATTTCGCAGATACAACGGAGCAATTGCCGAGAACCAGCCGTGGCAATGTACCACGCTCGATTTCCACTGCAACTTCTTGACGGTTTCGAGTACGCCGCGCGCAAAGAAGAGCATTCGCACATCGTTATCCTCGAACTCCTCGCCCTCCTCGTTGGTAAGCACTGCCTTACGCGCGAAGAAGTCATCGTTGTCGATAAAATATATCTGAATACGCGCTGACGGGATTGACGAAACCTTGATAATGAGTTGGTGGTCATTATCGTTGATTATCAAGTTCATACCCGAGAGTCGAATAACTTCGTGTAGTTGATTGCGCCTTTCGTTCACACAGCCATAGCGAGGCATAAATGTACGAATTTCGTTGCCATGCTCCTGCATAGCCTGCGAAAGTTGTCTGCATAGACGAGACTCCTCGTTTTCGGGGAGATAAGGCATTATCTGCTGACAGATATACAGTATTTTGTTGTTCGCCATCGCTTTCGTTTTTTATATTTTCATCTACAAAGGTAGTAATTATTTTCTACAAAATCAACATCGCATCGCCGTATGTTCCGAAACGATACCCCTCATCGACAGCCACCTTGTAGGCGTCCATAATGGTGTTGTAACCGCCAAATGCAGCCACCATCATAAGTTGTGTCGAGCCCGGCATGTGAAGGTTTGAGACCATAGCATCGGCAACGGTAAAGTCGTACGGAGCGAAGATAAACTTGTTAGTCCAACCCTCCTGCGGTGTAACCATTCCGTGAGTCGAGACCACGGTTTCGAGAGTTCGCATAACGGTTGTTCCAACAGCCAGCACCTTGTGGTTATTCTGCTTCGCCTTGTTGATAACCTCGGCACTCTCGGGAGTTACGAAGAACTGCTCCGAATCTACCTTGTGCTTCGACAAATCCTCAACATCTACGGTGCGGAAGTTGCCCAAACCCGCATGGAGCGTAACGAAGGTCTTTTCGATACCGAAAATCTCCATTCGCTTCAAGAGGTGCTTCGAGAAGTGCATACCTGCGGTAGGTGCAACCACAGCACCCTCCTTATCGGCAAAAATTGTCTGGTAGTTCTCGGCATCTTCCGGCTCGACCTTCTCGCGCACCCACGATGGTAGCGGAGTCTCGCCCAAGCGGTATAGCACCTCCTTGAACTCCTCGTGCGGACCATCGTAGAGGAAGCGGAGCGTACGACCACGCGAGGTGGTATTGTCGATAACCTCGGCACCGAGGATATCGTCCTCGCCGAAGTACAACTTGTTACCGATACGGATTTTACGCGCAGGATCTACCAATACATCCCACAACTTCAACTCGCGGTTGAGTTCGCGCAACAAAAAAACCTCGATTTCGGCACCGGTCTTCTCTTTGTTGCCATAGAGTCGAGCCGGAAATACCTTCGTATCGTTCAATACGAAGACATCGCCCTCATCGAAGTATTCGATAATATCCTTGAATAGTTTATGCTCAATCTCGCCTGTGTCGCGGTGTACAACCATCAATCGAGCATCATCACGATTTACCTCCGGGTATTTGGCAATCAACTCCGGATTGAAATCGAAATTGTAATTTGAGAGTTTCATACTTTATATTTATAGTATTATTTCGTCCGTGTCAGTTTTGTGCAAAAAACACAAAAATCATAAGTACTACGAAAAATTTACTCTTTTGTTTCGTCAAGAGGCAACTTTTTCAAGAAATCCTCCAATAATTCGGCATCTTGCTCCGAAAAACGACCATTTCGGGTACGGCGCAACGAGGTGAGGTATGCCCCACTATCCAACGCTTCGCCAATCTCCTGCGCCAACGAGCGGATATATGTTCCCTTCGAGCACTCCACGCGGATACGCATCTTTGGCAAATCGTACTCTTCGAGTGTTATGGAGTAGATATTTATCAACGCCTTGCGCAACTCCACCTGCTCGCCCGCACGCGCCAACTCGTAGGCACGCAGTCCTTCGACCTTCTTCGCCGAGTAGATTGGAGGTGCTTGCAGGCGCTCTCCCGTAAGCGAGAGCAGAGCCGCCTCGACCTTCTCGCGTGTGATATGGTCGATAGGATAGGTCTTATCCACAGGGTGTTCCATATCGTAACTCGGGGTTGTAGCACCGAGCATCAACTCGGCAACATACTCCTTGCGCTCCGCTTGCAGGGCATCGACCTGCTTGGTCGCCTTGCCGATACACACCAACAGAATACCCGTAGCCAGAGGGTCGAGTGTTCCGGCGTGTCCCACCTTTATCTTGCGATAGCCCATCTTATTCAGACGGAACTTTATCTTGCGCACTACATCTGACGATGTCCATTCGAGGGGTTTATCGATAACGGCGATATAGCCCTCCTCCTTCAAGTTAATATCCTTAAAATCTGTCATAACACTCTAAATAAATTGTGTTATTATCGCCACAGCACCTGCCACAGCGCAGTAGAGGGCAAACCAAATCAATTTGCCTCGTTTGACAATCTCAATCATAAACTTACAAGCCAAGCAGCCAACCACAAATGCCGTGACGAAACCCGCCATAAGCGGCAGCATCTCTACTCCACCGCCAAACTCGCCCTTCACAATATCGAGCAGAGCATTTCCGAGAATCGGAGGCAGCACCATCAAAAACGAGAACTGCGCCACCGACTCCTTTTTGTTGCCGAGCAACAATCCCGTAGCGATGGTTGTACCCGAGCGCGAGAGTCCGGGAATGGTTGCCACCGCCTGTGCCAAGCCGATAATAAAGGCATCGCGATATGAGATTGCATCCTTCTGTCGAGGTTTTGCCTTGTAGGCAAATGTAAGCAGCAGAGCCGTAACAAGCAGCATTATCCCCACAACAAGTGTAGAGGAGAATGCCTCCTCGATATAGTCCATAAAGAAGATGCCCACAATGCCGATAGGTATCATCGAGATTACGATTTTCAGGATATACGCCTGCTCCTCGTTGAATGTTCGCGAGAACAAACCCTTCACGAGTCGCCACACCTCGTGCCACAAAATCACGATAGTACTTAATACCGTAGCGGCGTGGAGCGCAATATCGAAAGTAAGGCTCTCGGCGATATTTACCCCCATAACCTCTCTTGCGAGTTGGAGGTGACCGCTACTCGATACGGGCAGGAACTCCGTCAATCCCTGCACTATTCCAAGAATAATTGCTTGTAAAGTTGTCATATTCGATAAAATTATCTGCGTAGAAAATCGCGCAAAGTTAATAAAAAAGAGTGTGTCCAACAAATTTGAACACACCCATCTGACTCTTTTGGCTCTTTTATTTTACCAACTCGAAGGCTGCATCATCGCCACCCGTATATCGAGCAAGGTGTACAACCGCGCCACGCAACTTGCCATTTCTGATAGCCTCGACTAAATAGAAATATCCATTGCCGAGCGAGCATGTACCATATTCACCAAGTTTGTTGTACCAACCTCGTATATCTGATGTATCTTTCTGACCTACGAGTGACAGCACTGCGCCCTTCTTCTGGTATGCGACACCGCGCAACGGCTCTTTTACTGCACTCTTCGAGCCATCTACCGCGAAAAGCGTGTAGTTAGGGAAGTGAGGTTTTCTACCAGCATAGCAAGCAAGGAACCATATATTTTTGTGTTTGTCGTACTCCATATTCTGCACACCCCACGAGGTGTTGCCCGTATAGACAAAGTACTTGCCATTAGGCTTTGAAGGACCTCTCTGGTGCATATTATCCTGCGAGAGTGGAGCCTCATACTTTGCCCACTTCTTGGTGTCATACTGCAACAACACCTGATAGTCGTTATCGGTGCGATTTTTATCGCGATAGATACCATAGGCAACAGTAAGCATATTCTTACCCGAACCATCAAATGCAGGTCCGAACGAAATGCCGTCAAATCCGCTACAACCATGACGATGCTTCAATACCTCGCCATTCGAGCCCTTAACCTCAGCCTTATAGTCCTCAACAACGCTTTTGAGAAGCACCGAAGTCATAACACCATCGTGCTCGGCACTCATACCTACGCGATTGATTTTATCTACATCGAAAATAGCGACATAGAAACCTATTTCGAGTTGCTTTGTCGAACCCTCTTGTTTCAATATGCTCTTACCGATAGAGTCATCTTTGTACTCCAATGAGCCATAAACACGACCATCTTCATCGTTAAAATCGAGGCAGCCCAAATGTCCTAAAATGCCCGTAACCGTGCCTACAACTTCACCTTTCATATTCATCTTTACAAGCATTGTCGTAAAAGAGAGGTAGATATATTCCTGCTTTGTATCTACCGCCATTCCCTGTACATGACCAGCCTTCCAGCCCTCTGAGCGCAACTCTTTCGGAAGATTTGGCACCTCTTGCGCCACAACTGCATTGGCAGTCAGAACTGCCACAACTAACAACAAAAGTACTCTTTTCATATTATTTCTCATTTTGATTAGAATGTTCAATATCACACCCTGCGCAGTTACCGCTACACAGCGAGTCGGTTTCGCACCTCTCGGCAGCCATATCCTCACGAGTCTCCTGCACGGCACACTTAATGCCGAGTTTCTGCATATTCTTGTTTGTCGATATTTCAGAGTCAATATGATGCCCCTTGAAAACCAGTGTCAGCGACATCGCCAATACAAAAAACGCCACTGCGCAAACGGCAATAATTACCACTGTAAGTATCGTACTCATAATCTACATTCTCCGCCACAAAATTAGGCTTTTTTAGTGTAATTCGCAACATTGATGCCGCGAAATTTCGATATTTTCCTACTTTTTACTATTTTTGCGCACGAATAATATATACAGGACTATGTACGAATACATCAACGGAACTCTTGCCGAGGTGGCACCTGCATACGCTGTGGTTGACGCAGGGGGTGTCGGTTACTTCATAAATATCTCGCTGAACACCTACTCCACGATCGAGAAGATGGAGCAGGTAAAACTCTTCGTGCATCACATTGTGCGCGAGGATGCGGAGATGCTCTATGGCTTTGCTTCGAAGGAGGAGCGCGACCTCTTCCGCCTACTTATCAGTGTTTCGGGCGTAGGAGGAAACACGGCACGAATGATTCAATCGACCTACTCATCTTCGGAGTTACGCAATATAATCGCTACGGGCAACGCCGTATTACTAAAAAATGTCAAGGGCTTGGGACTGAAAACGGCACAGAAAATCATTGTCGATTTGAGTGGTAAAATGCTCGACCTGCCATCGCACGATGCTGCGGCAAATGCACTTGTGGCATCGCAGCAACCAGAGGCTTACGATGAGGCTTTGGCGGCGTTGGTGATGCTCGGATTTGCAAAGGCGGCATCGGAGAAGGTACTGCAAAAGGTATTCAAGGCAGATGCCTCGCTCGGTGTCGAAGATGCTATCCGCAGCGCATTAAAACAGTTGTAAGACAAATTTTCGGCAACAAAAACATAGTTTTTGCGTAATAATTCGTATCTTTGTCCGTTTTATGACCATGAAGAAGTTTTTAACCATACTATTTTTGCTCCCTTTGTTGGTGGGTTGCAAGCAAGAGGATACCCTGCTTACCGAGCGTGATAAAATCGAGAAATATCTCACTTCATCGCGCCGTATGGTGGCAGAGGAGGAGTTGAATAACACCATCGAGGAGGAACCTGCATTCTTCTCCGTCATAGGGCGTTACGCCTATCGTCACATCGTAAACTACTACGATGATGGTCGCGAGGATAAACCTCTTGTGGAGTGGGGTGACAATCTGCAAATACGATTCAACGCCTACATCTTCACCGGCTCGGAGCCATCGACCTCGGCGATATATCTCTCGAACATTCCGGAGATTATCGAGAGACTTGGCAAGACAAGCGGCAACACACTTGCATGGTCGAGTGAGCCATTGGATATTAAACTCGGCACAACAAAGATATTGAAGGGTATAGAGAGTTCCCTGCCCGGTTGCCACGAGACCGACTCGGTGCAGGTATATTTGACCTCAAACCTCGCATACGGCGATGAGATTATGGGCGTTATACCGAAGGAGTCGATGATTGCATGGTATATGAAGATTGAAAAAGTGACAAAGTAAAGTATATGATTTTTTGGAAAAATATAAAAACCACTATTGCGATACTCTTTGCGGCTATCGCATTAGTGTCGTGTATAACGGAGGAGTCGGTATCGAATAAAGAGCGCGAAAAGGTCTCGCTCGATGCGTGGATACGACTTCACAAACCCGAACTCGTAAACAACTACCAAGAGGAGGGCGGCTACTATGTCGAGATTCTCGCCGAGGGCGATGAGGGCATTGCTGCCACCGAAAACGACTTTGGCTCGGAGCCTCTGATGGAGCAGGATACCTGCTGGGTATTTACCCAGATGACAGGTCGCGACATAAACGGCTCGATATGCATGACTCGAAGCGGTTCGTTGGCAGATATGTGCGGTACATTCTCCTACTTCACCCACTATGTGCCGTACATCAACTACTGCGGTAATGTGAACATGGGGCTCTTGGAGGGCACATACCTCGCAATGCGCAATGCTTTGAAGATTGGCGACACAACCCACAAGATGCGCCGTGGCTCGAAGGTGCGACTATATCTCCCATCGTGGATAGCATACGGCGAGAGTGGCTCATCGACTGAGGGTGGTTACGAGGGACAGTACGCGCTCGATGCATCGCGACCGTTAGTATTAGATATCGAGGTATTGGGTGCCATCAAAAACCCTTCGGACAAGGAGTTAGAGATGGTGTCGGAGTATGTAAAGGGCGGCAACTGGACACAGGCAGAGAAGACCGAAGAGGAGAAAGAGGATGCCGATGACGACTTGAAACTCAAAGGTCTGTACTACACCTTCGACTACAACCCACAGAGCGACAATGTCTACGACTACAAGTACATGCAACCACATATCGAGGGTACGAGCAACCCATATACCGACACCAAGAAGTATGTCGATATGTCGAAGATAAATATGGAGATTAACCGAATACTGCTCGAACGCTTTGGCGAGGGAGAGACTATCACCGAGGAGCATATCAAAGATGACAAGTACGGCACCTTGGTCGGCGACAACGGGCGCGCCAATGTGTGGTATGTAGTACGCTTCCTCGATGGCTTTGTAGTGGATACCAACATCGCCGAGATACGCAAGTTGGTATTTGGCGAGAGCGACCCTATTTGCGAGGTATTCAGTTACAGCCCTTCGGACGACAAGGACAAGGCGGATAGTGAGCGTCAGGCTATCGGAGCGTGGTACTACTGCATTCCGAAGATGCACCACGGAGCATTCGGCAGAATTGTCACCACATCGGGATATGCCTACGGAGCAGCAGGTCTTTCGGGAACAACCACGACCGAGACCTCTTCAAGTTCGGCAAACTACTACAACGCGCTGAACTACTACAACTACTACAATTCGTACTACAACTATTATAGTCCGTACTACAACTACTACGACTACAATTACTACAACTATAACTACGATTACAGCGCAGAGGATTCCACGACAACGACAACTATAAGTACGGAGATTTTGCCGTATACGCCGCTGGTATTTACGATTTATGTAGAGCCTTACGAATAGCACTATGGAGAGCATAGCAAAAATATATCTTCGCCGCGGCAAAGAGGAGTCGCTGCAACGCCGTCACCCTTGGGTATTCTCGGGTGCCATTGAGCGCGTGGAGTGCGAGGGAGAGAATATCCCCGAGGGCACAGTGGTAGATGTGCTGACACAACGAGGCGACTACATCGCCCGCGGACACTACCAGATTGGCTCGATTGCGGTGCGAGTGTTAACCTTCGAGCAGGAGGCAATAGATGCAGCGTGGTGGCACGACCGCATTGAGAGTGCGCACAATGTTCGCCGTGCGCTCGATTTGACCGATAATCCGCAGACCAACTGCTACCGCCTTATTCATGGAGAGGGCGACCTGTTGCCGGGTTTGGTGGTAGATATCTATGGCACGACAGCCGTGGTGCAGTGTCACTCGGTGGGAATGTACCTCTCGCGCAACGAGATAGCAACCGCCATTCGCGAGGTCTATGGCGAGAAGATTACCGCCATCTACGACAAGAGTGCGCAGACCGTACCGTTCAAGGCTAACCTTAACGCCGTTGATGGTTACCTCTACGGCTCTTCCGAGAAGGATAATGTAGTGATGGAGAATGGTCGCAAGTTCCTCGTAAATTGGGAGGAGGGACAGAAGACCGGTTTCTTCATCGACCAACGATTTAACCGTCACCTCGTAGAGCAGTATGCCAAAGGTCGCACCGTCTTAAACACATTCTGCTATACGGGAGGCTTTTCGGTCTATGCTCTGGCAGGAGGAGCAAAGGAGGTATGCTCGATAGATGCTTCGGAGCGTGCGGTAAGGCTTGTCGATGAGAATATAAAGTTGAACTTTGGCGAAGATGCACCGCACACCGCGTTAGCGTGCGATGCAGTGGAGTATTTGAAAGATATTGGCGACAAGTACGATATGATAATCCTCGACCCGCCAGCATTTGCCAAGCACCACAAGGTTTTGGGAAATGCGATGCAGGGTTACAAGCGACTGAATGCTCGTGCATTGTCGCAGATTAAAAGTGGAGGAATACTCTTTACATTCTCCTGTTCGCAGGCTGTATCGAAGGAGTTGTTCCGCACCACAGTATTTACCGCAGCGGCGATTGCGGGGCGCAAAGTGCGTATTCTCCACCAACTGACACAACCAACCGACCACCCTATCAACATCTACCACCCCGAGGGCGAGTATTTGAAGGGCTTGGTGCTATATGTGGAATAGACGAGAGACGAAAGACGAAAGAAAATTATTTTTCAACTACTCTCTACTCACTACTAACTAAAAAATTTATGGCTACCTACACGAAATTATCAATCTCCGCAACGGAGGAGCAGGGGGATATTCTTACCGCATATCTCGCCGATTTTCCGTTTGATAGTTTCGACTACGCGGGCGGGATGCTCAACGCCTATATTCCGCAGAGCGAACTCCTTGAATGCAAGGAGAGTATCGAGGAGTTGTTGCACAACGAGGGCATTCTCGACTTCTACTTCGAGGATATCGAGCAGCAGAATTGGAACGCCGTATGGGAGAGCAACTTCGAGGAGGTGGAGGTCGATGGCAAGGTGCTTATTCGCGCTCCGTTCCACAAGGCTCGACCTCACTACATGGGTTTGGAGATTGTGATACAGCCGAAGATGTCGTTTGGCACGGGGCATCACTGCACCACCCAACTGATGATTGAAGCACTACTAGACCTGAATTTGCAGGGCAGGCAGGTACTGGATATGGGCAGCGGCACAGGCGTATTGGCAATTGTAGCCGCAAAACTCGGCGCAGAGGGCGTGTTAGCGGTCGAGATTGACGATATGGCAGAGGAGAGTGTCCGCGAAAATATCGCACTCAACGAAGTCAGCGACCGCGTGAAGTCGGTTTATGGCGATGTTGCAGCGATAGAGGGCAGGAAGTTCGATATTGTGCTTGCGAACATCAATCGCAATGTATTGCTGGCAGATATGAAGGCTTACGCCGCAACCCTCTCGGCAGGCGGAGTGCTTGTGATAAGCGGCTTTTTGGAGGAGGATATCGCCCCACTGACCAGAAAGGCGAAGTCGCTCGGCTTCAAGTTGCAGCAAAACCGCAAATGCGATATTTGGCAGATGCTTAAATTTGAAAAATTAAATAGTAAACTTAAATAATTATGAAAATTCTACGAAACTTTTTATTGCTACTCTTGTGCGTAGTACCGATGACGGTATTGGCGCAAGGAGAGGTAAAGTGGAAACACTCAGTAACCGACAACGGCAACGACAGTTACACCGTGCAGATGAAGGCGCAGATGGCCGATGGTTGGCATATCTACGACCTCGGACCTTACGAGTTTATCACCGCCACTTCGTTGAAGTTCGAGCCAAGCGAGGGCGTTAAGGCTGTTGGCGATATGCGCGTAGTATCGAAGGCGGTGCGCCAGATGGACGATATCTTCGGCATTGAGATTGGCTACTTCGAGAAAGAGGCTCTCTTCGAGCAGGATTTCGAGGGCGAGGGCGATGTAAAGGTCACAATCGAGTATATGGCGTGCAACGACACCAACTGCACCCCACCGACCGATGAGGAGGTTGTTGTAACGCTCGGCAAGGGCGCAACGGCTCCGCAGGCAGAGGTTAAGGAGGTAAAAGATGCCGCAGGTAGTGGCTCGTTGTGGTCGCTCATTATCGAGGCTATATTGTGGGGATTTGCAGCACTGCTCACCCCATGCGTATTCCCTATGGTACCGATGACAGTATCGTTCTTTATGAAGAATAGCGGCTCGGCAGCGCGTGGTCGTATCAATGCCTCGTTGTATGGCTTGTTTATCGTTGCACTCTACACACTCCCTATCGCTATACTTATTATTATTACGCGCGTAGTGGGTGGTGATGCCGTAACAGCCGACATCTTCAACTGGCTTGCGACACACTGGTTGCCAAATATCTTATTCTTCATTGTATTTATGATATTTGCAGCCTCGTTCTTCGGCGCATTCGAGATTACAATGCCGAGCGCACTCGTAAACAAGAGCGATGCCAAGTCGGATAAGGGCGGTATCGGAGGCATCTTCTTTATGGCATTGACACTCGTGCTGGTGTCGTTCTCCTGCACAGGCCCTATCGTAGGCTCGGTGCTTATCAAATCGACCTCGGGCGAGGTGTGGTCGCCAATTATCACGATGTTGGCATTCTCGACCGCCTTTGCACTGCCGTTTACCCTCTTTGCATTCTTCCCTTCGTTGTTGCAGAAGTTACCAAAGAGCGGCGGTTGGCTCAACTCGGTAAAGGTTGTTCTCGGATTTGTCGAGGTGGCACTCGGATTCAAGTTCCTCAGCGTTGCCGACCAAGTATATCACTGGAACCTGCTCGACCGCGAGGTATATCTTGCAATTTGGATTGTGACATTCTCGCTGCTCGGCTTGTACCTCTTGGGCAAGATAAAGTTTGCGCACGACAGCGAGGTTAAGCATATCGGCGTAGGTCGCTTGGCATTGGCTATCGGCGTATTCACATTCGTAGTCTATATGATTCCGGGCATGTGGGGTGCACCTTTGAAGGCATTGTCAGGCTACCTGCCACCACTCTCAACTCAGGATTTCGTTGTAGGACAGGGCTCTGCACCTGCCACAGCAACCAAGGGCGAGGTCGATGTAAACAGTGCGAAATATAGCGATTTCCTCCACCTTCCGCACGGCTTAAAGGGCTTCTTCGATATGAAGGAGGCAGAGGCGTATGCAGCAAAGGTTGGAAAACCGATATTTATCGATTTTACGGGACACGGTTGCGTGAACTGTCGCGAGATGGAGGCACGAGTTTGGGCAGACCCTACCGTACAGCAGATTTTGCGCGATGAATATGTCGTTGTGGCACTCTACACCGATGATAAGATGCCGTTGCCGGAGAGCGACTGGGTAACCACCGAGAGTGGCAAGGTGCTGAAAACTCTCGGCAAGGCAAATGCTAACTACGCCCTCACTCGCTTTGGCGTAAATGCACAACCATACTATGTTTTGCAGGGCAAGAATGGGGCGATTTTGGGCGAGCCACGCGGCTATGACCTCTCGGTAGAGGGATTTGTCGAGTTCCTGCGTAAAGGCGTAGAGGAGTACAAAAAATAGACGAGAGACGAGAGAATTACCCCCCTCCGCTTCGCTCGTCTCCCTAAAACAGGGGGGGGACAAAAAGCGGAGAACTGACGCTGCGGAGCGAGGGCAGAGGGTGCTTGCACACTATGCCGAGCCGCGAGGAAGAAAAGACTGCGAAGCAGGATTAACTGAGAACTGAGAACTGACGATGCGGAGCGAGAGCAGAGGGCAAACTTGTTTGCACTATGCCGAGCCGCGAGGAAGAAAAGACTGCGGAGCAGGATTAACTGAGAGCGGAGAACTATGAATTAAAAAATAATTCTTAATTCTTAATTTGCTCCCGCGCACCCTACAACCCCTATTAAGGGCTGAAAGCCCGCCCCTACAACCCCTATCAGGGTTGCGCCTTGACCACGGTGGGGGTTCGGAAGGAGTGAAAAAGCAGGTAGCCCACCCCCGGTAACTCCCAGAAAGGTTGCGCCGCAACAACGCTCGAAATTAATAGATAACCATAAAAACACTGCCGAACAGATTGCTGCTCGGCAGGTTTTTTATGTAGCAAAATAGGCATATTTATTCGTTTAACAATATGTGATTATTCGCGCGTGTATGCGTATTAACAGGGCAAAATCAAAAAAAGTTATGCAATTCATAAAATTTCTAAAAAATTATTCGTATCTTGCGCCCCGATAGATAATTTTATTTCAATTCACTAAATAAAAATTTTTATGAAACAATTATTCAAAACACTCGTCATCTGCGGTCTTTTTGCATGGATCAGCGGCATGACAACATCGTGTACTCCCGATGTAACGATGGGTCCTCCCAAGTTTGAGATTGCGGGAGAACTTACTGTAAGTGCAGGAGATGGTTTGACTACCCCTGCTATTTCGGCTACCCTTCCGGTAGTTTCGGAGAACATTCCGAAGATCTACTACATTGTAGAGGAAATTACCGCGGAGAACGAAGACGAAGAGCCTATACTGACAGAGATTCGTTGGAATGGTACTGCAATTTCGGGCAATACAGACAACATCACACTCACCTCGGGTGACAATGGTCTCCGTCTCGGCAAGAAGTATCGCTTCTGCTTTGTTGTTGCTGTGTCGAATATGTCCTACCTCAACGAGGATATCGATCCTATCTTCCGTTATAAGTTCGAGACTCCGACAGAGTACTACAACGCAACTCCTGAGCAGCCACTTGACATGATGGTGCTCGGCTCGACATACGAGGGTGCGCAGATCGACTTTATGTTCCCTGAGTACATCAAGGAGCGCGGTCACAAGGTTAAGTGGGGCGTTACCAATACAGCCTTCCACAAGTATAGCAAGTGGGCTTATGGTGGTATAGATATTGATTTCATGCACACCAACGAGAATGTTTATCCAGGCTATCTGATTTCGGGTGACACCCTTATCAATGTATGCCACAATAGCGCATACCGTTGGAGCGAGAAGTATCCGGGTGAAATTATGTACACCTATTTCGAGGGCTATAACGAGGATGGAACTGCCATAATGAAGGAGTGCCACAAGAACGATCCAATGGTAGAGGCAGGCACAGCAGAGGCTACGACCTATCACTTCTTGATGGCGCCGGGTGAGCCAATGTTGTTTATGTTCACCGAGTGTGGCTATGCAAACTGTACCCTCGGAGACAATGAGACGGGCGCAAATGCAGGTCACAAAATTGCAACTTGTGATAAGAATCACGCTACAATTGATTTCTCGTGGGGTCCAGGTTGGTATTGGTATCCGTACAACTATATGCAGTATATCATTGACACTGAATCTGATCCAGGTCCGTTATCTGTAACCCCTCGTTTCCCTATTCTTGGCGGTGGCACAGAGGTTGACGAGAATGCATACTGGATGACGGAGGATAAAGATGGCAAACCTTATTGGCACAAAACCGTACAAGTTACTGCAAAACAGCCTGAGAAGTTCGATGGAACAGTTAAGATCACTACCAAGAATCTCTCGCCATCTTCGGGTACTTTGAGATTTACCCCAAGCAAAAATGTATATGCTTACTGCGTTGGAGTATTCCCTATTCAGGGTGAGGAAGGTAGCACATATTCTTCGATTACCCGATTGTTCCTTGACAACAACTACGACCTCTGGCAGTGGTTCTCCACATCGGAGATTGGTATGCAGTTCGGATTCCAGTATCTCTACAACGACTCTGCCGATGGAAAGGTTGTTGTATCGGAGATTGACCTCGCAGAGAACTACTACCTCTATGCAGGTATGAGATACCAAGTTGTCGTAACTGCGGTACCAAGTGCAATTGATAGCGAGGGTAACGCCTACCCAGACCTTACCAAGCAGAACTTTATGCGTCAGGCTTTCCGTATTCCTGACTACTCGAAAGATGCTCCTGAGTTGATTGTAACTGCTTACGATAGTTATGACCCACACACCGTTAAGTTCAACATCAAGAACCCTAACTACAAGAGCAACAAGGTAGAGCGTCTTGCATACGCAGCGAACTACACTCGTGAGTTCGAGTCTTATATGGGTAGCACCAGCTCATACGCCGATATCGTAGAGGCGAACTTGGGTTATGCCGAGATTATTGGCGCAAACCTCGACAAGGTAAACTCGAAGAAGGGTTACGACCTCGAAATTGACTACCTCCGCGACAACCAAGAGTTCACATTGGCAGTTATGGGTTGGAACATCGAGAATCGTCCAAGCGATCCTGATGCAGAGGGTTCACAGGCCGTTGCAACCGCGAGAACATTGCCTGCACCTGCTGCTCCTGAGGCAGATATGACTCTCTTGAATTCGTTGAAAGGCGACTGGACTGCTTCGGCAACAGTTCGTACTTGGAACTGGAATGCAACAGAAGATAATGGTCAGCCATTCTATACCGAGAAGGAGCACAGTTGGAAGGTTACGATTGGTGACTTGACATCGAAGGCTAACCTTACAGAAGAAGATTACACATTGCTCGAAAGTTTGAAGGTTTCGAGAGAAGACGCTGACAAGCAGTGGACTGAGTTCAAGGAGATTGAGAAGACATTCAACGAGACCAACAAGTTGCAGAATCGTGTTCTCTGCCAGGGTTGGGCTGTAGACGACAGTGAAAACTTAGTTCTTACTACCCCTTGGGATCTCTTCGTTCACGACAAGTATGGTGCTGCACAGACAAGTTACCTCTTCAACGACTTCGGTCCAAAGTGGTTCTTGCAGACCAACGAGAATGGCGATATCTTTATCCCTGTAAACTATGAACAGGTGCCACCTCTCACACGCTGGTATCAGGCAGCAAACCACTACCTCGTATCGGGTAACTTCGAGCATGGCTACGCTTACTACATCGGAAGCGATAAGTTGAGTTGCGAAGAGGTTGGTATCCCAGTTAAGGTTGAGAGCGTAGATGGTGCTATCACTATCACTCTCCAATCGACAACCATGAAGTATACCGCCACAAACGAGGAGACCGGTGAAAAGACAGAGGTTGAGTGTACTGGTTGGCCAAATGTGATGTACGACTACCTGACAGGTCCTGCATTCCACGACACTTATGTAGTATCGGAGGTTGTTTTGACCAAGGGCTGGACAGAGCCTGCACCGGAGAAGCCTGAGGTTTCGACCAGTGCTTTGCGCAAACTCAACAGCACAAAGGGTAAGAGCATCATCAACAGTGCAGACTACACTGCTCCTATCGGCAAACTCTCGATTACTCCATTCACAAGCAAGATGGAGTGCGGCAAGGTTGAGAAGCAGACCTACAAGATTCTCAGCACCGAGGAGATTAAGAACAATGTCCGTAAGTTCAACACTGAGGGCTACTGGCTTTCTCCAAAGTCGCGCAAGTAGTATAATCTCACTCTCGCACACAAGGAGCCTTCCGAGTAGGAGGCTCCTTGGTTGCGGTTTTATGGAATAATTACAAAACTTGGGGCTAACGCCCTAATAACAAGAAATTTATGAAAAAACTTTTGAGCCTTTTATGCTCTATTTTGGTGGTTTCGGCAGTTTCGGCGCAGCAACTTCCCGATGTAAATGTCGAGAATGCACAGGGTAAAATCGTATCGGTGCGCTCACTCTCGAATGGCAAGCCTATGATTATTTCGTACTGGTCTATTGCCTGCAAGCCATGCATTCAGGAGTTGAACGCCATAAACGATGCCTTGGCAGAGTGGCGCGAAGAGGCAGACCTCGAAGTGGTTGCCGTATCGGTTGACGATGCCCGTTTGAAGGCTTCGGCAAAGGCTATTGCATCATCGCGTGGTTGGGAGTTTATATGCGTGTATGACGAGAATCAGGACCTCAAACGCGCTATGAATGTATCGCTCACACCGCAGTCGTTTGTGGTTGATGGTGAGGGCAATATCATCTTCTCGCACTCGGGTTACACTCCGGGTAGTGAGCAGTTGCTGTTCGACAAAATTGTCGAGTTGAAAAAGGGACAGAAAAAGAAGAAATAACCGATGAAACGATTAACTCTCTTATTTGTAGGTGTTGTTGCACTTGCGCTCTCGGCTTCGGCACAGAAGGTGCTTGGCAATGGTCAGGTATCGGGTAGTTTGGAGTCCTCTTCGATCTACTACACCCCCGACAAGAAGACCTCGCGTCCCGAAGATGCCTTCGGCTCGAACAACTACATCAAGGTCGATTATGCAAATGGTCGATTCTCGGCAGGTGTGCAGATGAATGCCTATCTGCCTGCATTGGTGGGATATGAGGAGTTGGCTGACGGCTACAAGTTCTACCTCGCATCGAAGTATATACAGTGGCGCGACAAGAACTTCGAGATTTTGGTCGGCGACATCTACGACCAGTTCGGAAATGGCTTGATTTTCCGTTCGTTTGAGGATAGACAACTCGGACTTAACAACTCGTTGGAGGGTGTGCGTGCAGCCTACAACTTTGGTCGCTATGTAACATTGAAGGGCATGTACGGTCGTCCGCGACTCTACACCGAGTACTCGAAGACTTGGGTGCGTGGTCTCGACCTCTCGCTCTCGTTGGCAGATATGATGAAGGCTTCGGCTATAACCTTCAATATCGAAGGCTCGTATGTCAATCGTTTTCAGAGTCTGTCGCAGGCACCCGAGTATATGAAGGAGCCCGACTACTCGGCACCAAAGCCGGGATTGGAGGGCGAGTACTACACCTTCTTGCAGTCGACAGGCATCTCGCCAAACCTCAACATGTACTCCGGTCGTTTGAACTTCGGTTGGAACGGCTTGACCGTGCGTGGAGAGTATGTGCACAAGGGTAAGGACCTTACCCACCCCGGTGAGACAAAGGTTGCAAAGGGCTGGGCTGCGCTCGGCGAGGTTGGTTACAACTACAAGACATTCAGTTTTATGGGTACCTTCCGTGCATTGAAGAATATGGCTACGCCGATAGATATCTACTCGACAGGTACGGCAAATACCATAAACTATCTTCCTGCATTGACTCGTCAATATACCTATATGTTGGCAAACTTAAACCCTTATCAGGTGAGTGTCAATGGCGAGTTGGGCGGTCAGGTCGATTTGTGCTACTCTTATCGTAGCAAGAGCAATCGCTACCGCTACTGGAATTTCCATGCCAACTTCTCGACCTTCTACTCACTCGACAAGGACCCTATGGCAGAGAATACCCGTCCACTCTATTGGCGCGATATAAATGTCGATGTCGAGCGTCAGTGGAACAAGAAGTGGAAGACACTCGTGCTCTACTCCTATCAGGATAACCTTGACCATCAGGCGCATATCTTTGTTGCCGATGTACAGCACAAGTTCAATCGTAAGATGTCGTTGCGCTTCGAGGCGCAGTATCTTCTCTCGGGTGACGACAAGAGCGAATGGGACGGCATACACAGCGAGGGAGACTGGGTGGCAGCACTCGTAGAATTCAACCTTGCACCAAGTTGGAGTTTCTATGTGCAGGATATGTACAATATCGGGCAGAGCAAGACTCACTACTACAATGGAGGTTTCAGTTATACGCACAACCGTACTCGCGTGCAGTTGAGTTATGGTCGCAACCGCGCAGGATATATCTGCTCGGGAGGCGTTTGTCGCTACTCGCCTGCATACACGGGTGTAAACCTTATGCTGACATCTTCGTTCTAAGAGAATTTACTAATAAACAAAAAACAGATAAATTATGAAAACACTCAAAACATTAGCAATCTTCTGCCTTGGCGCACTGCTCTTTACAGGCTGTGAGCCGAAGGAGGGAGGAGTCGAGACGGGCTTGGTACTCTCGGCTGACAACTACGACATCTACGACAACAACGGCGTAGACAAGGAGGGTAATGTAGATCCGAATGGTATCGCAACCTTTACACTCACATACAATGGTGCAGTGGTTACCGATATGGAGAAGGTTGTCTTTATGAATCAGAACAATAAGGATGTTTCGAGCCTATTGAACATCAACGGCACCGAGATCACATTCTCTTCGACCGAGACCAACAAGACCTTCTCGTTTAGAGCAGGTTACGGAACAATGGCATCGAATGAGATTCGTATCTCGGTATTGAAGACTCCACCACCAGCACCAGCGATTCCGACAGATAACAACGAGTCGAAGACCAACTTCAAGCGCCGCGTTCTCCTTACACAGTTTACGGGTACAGGTTGTCCAAACTGTCCTTATATGATGAATGCGCTCTACTCGTTGATGAAGGAGAGCAATCCTCTCCGCGATGAGGTTGTTCTCACTGCTGCACACCTCTACAACACTGGTGACCCTGCATATTTGTACAAGGCTCCATCGCTTGCAGATGCAATGGGCGTTCGCTCATATCCACATATTATTGCCGATATGAAGCGTACCACATCTTATACTGGTGACCTCAAAAAGCAGGAGCCATTCTATGCCTATGTGCAGAAGTTGGTTAATCACGCTACCGAGCGCGTGGCTGTTAAGGGTGGTATCGCAGTAAATTGCGAGTACAAGCCAGAAGATGGTTATGTTATGGTAACTGCCAATGTCAAGGCAAAGAGCACTGCCGAGTTCCGCATCGGTGCTTGGTTGGTAGAGGACGGCATAGAGGCTACACAGAGCAACAATGGCATCAAGTCGGAGGGTGTTGATTTCAATACTCACAACAACTGTGTACGCGTTGCTAACAGCCGCCGTGCAAGCAATGACTACACAGGTCTCTACCTCGGTAATATACAGAAGGGCGAAACTAAGGCTAAATCGTTTGCTTTGCCATTGTTGCCACATGGAGAGAAGGGTGGCGAGAGCGTTTGGAATCACAACAATCTCCGCGTAGTTGTATTTATCTCGACCGAGGAGAAAGGTAGTTGGTATGTGAACAATGTTATCTCTGCTCCTATTAACGGAGTGCTGGACTTCGAGTATACTGAGTAAAAGATAAGATAACTAAACAATAGTCTAAAACGCTATTGCAAACCCAAAACGCACAAGGCGCCAACGCTTTGTGCGTTTTTTATTGGGCTTTTAGCATTAACTTTTTAGTTTCTTTGAACTCCGACCCTTATCACGGCGCAATCTCAATAGAGGTTATAGGGGTCATAAGGGTTATAGGGTGCGCGAAAAGTTTAATTAGTGAGTAGCGAGCAGTGAGTAATTGTGAGTAATTGAAAAAACAATTCTTAATTCTTAATTTTTTTTATTATTTTTGCTACGCAAAAAATCAAAAACAGTGCTATTCACCGATATTATATATGGTCCTGTGCGTTCACGCCGTTTGGGCATCTCGCTCGGCGTGAATCTGTTGCCACTTCACTCGAAGTTATGCAACTTTGACTGTATATATTGCGAGTGCGGCTGGAACGAGGATAATCGCACCGAACGACCTCGCTTCAACTCGCGCGAAGATGTCCGCGAGGCGTTGCGCGAAACACTCAAAAAGATGCAAGGCGAGGGCGCACTGCCCGATGTTATAACCTTTGCGGGCAATGGCGAGCCGACTATTCACCCCGAGTTTGAGGGCATTATCGATGACACTATCGCTCTGCGCAATGAATTTGCACCGCAGGCGAAGGTTTCAGTATTGAGCAACGCCACACAACTGCACCGTGAAGGTGTTTGCCGTGCACTGCGCAAGGTGGATAACCCTATCTTAAAACTCGACTCGGCATTCGACAAGACCGCACAACTTATCAATAAACCACAAGGCGACTACTCGGTGGAGCGCGTGGTGAACAATCTTGCCGAATTTGGCAAAGAGTTTGTTTTGCAGACGATGTTTCTGCGTGGCGAGTACAACGGAGAGCAGATAGACAACACCACCGAGAGTGAAGTGCTGGCTTGGTTGGCGATTGTGGAGCATCTACGACCGCGCGGCGTTATGGTCTACTCGATAGATCGCGCCACCCCTTGCAAAACCCTGCAAAAAGTCGAACGCGAGGAGTTGGAAAAGATAGCCGAACGGGTACGAGCCCTCGGCATTGAGTGCTCTGCGGTATAACCTCTGAAAATTTGGGCGACACCGCGAGCGATGTTGAACGGTGTTAATTTCAGTTTTTTAGAGAAATGTATAATATAGAGCCATATCTTTTGATACCCTTTGTGGTAATGTTGCTCTCGATAGCAATTATGCCGCTTATTGCGCCTCGTTTCTGGGGCAAAAATATCAATAAACTTATCTTCGTATTGGTTATTTCGGTGCCTACCGCCATTATGTTGTCGCGTGCGGGCTTGGGCGAGAATTTGAAACATCAGATGCTCTACGACTACATACCGTTTATCGCCCTGCTGGCAGCGTTGTATGTGGTTACGGGAGGTATTCGCATCAACTACTCCACCACCCCGACACCTATCGTCAATGCGGTGATTATGTTTATAGGCTACGGTTTGGCTTCGGTAGTCGGAACTACGGGTGCTGCGATGTTGCTTATACGCCCTCTACTCGAAATCAACCGCGACCGCGAGTATAAGGTGCATACCGTACTCTTCTTTATCGCCATGGTAGCAAACTGTGGTGGAGTCTTGACTCCGCTGGGCGATCCGCCGTTGTTCCTGCTCTATCTGCGTGGTGCAGAGTTCTCGTGGTTTCAAACGCTCTTCCCACAGTGGGCATTTGTGGGCTCGGTATTGCTGACTATATATATTATGCTCGATACCTATATTTGGCGTAAGAGAGAACTTATGGGCGTACGCCCACGCTCCGAGAGTGAGACCGATGAGCCAATAAAGATTCAATTTGCGGGTGCAGCAAACCTCTTCTACCTCTCGGCAATACTCCTCGCGGTGGCATTTATTAACCCCGGTAAAATTCCCGCTATGACGGCCGAAGATGCACCGTGGTATATGCGATTTTTGCGCGAGATAGTGCTGGTGGTAATTTTGTTGCTCTCGATTGTATCGACTCGCAAGCGTGTTCGCCGCGAAAACCACTTCTCGTGGGAGCCTATTACCGAGGTGGCGATACTTTTTATCGGAATTTTCGTGACGATGACACCTGCGCTGCTCTATTTGAACGAGAATGCGGCATCGCTCGGCATTAGCGAGCCTTCGCAGTTCTTCTTCGCATCGGGAGCACTCAGTTCGTTCCTCGACAATGCCCCTACGGCGGTGGCATTCCACACCGTGGCGTCAGGTCTACCGATGGCGGAGGGTGCAACACTTGTGGCGGGAGTGCCCGAAAAGATGCTTACAGCCATCGCCCTCGGCTCGGTGTTGTTTGGTGCGATGACCTATATCGGCAATGGTCCGAACTTTATGGTAAAGGCGGTAGCCGAGAATGAGGGTGTGCGAATGCCATCGTTCTTCGGGTATATCTTCAAATTCTCGCTGATAGTTCTGCTGCCAACATATATTCTGATGGCGCTGATATTCTTCTAAAAAAGTCGGGAAATGTAAAAAAGTCGGGAAGTGTCCCGACTTTTTTGCTTTTAGCCATTGGCTTTACCCTCCGCAGAAATAGAACTCTGCGAGGGCATTTTTGTGATTATAGGGACAATAGGGGTTATGGGGGCGATGGGGCAAAACAAATAGAGATAATAGCAAAACCTATTATCCCTATTATCCCTATTACCCCCATAAAGGGCGTAAGTCCGCCCCTATAAAAAACTACTCACTACTATCTCCTCACTCCTCACTAATAAAAGAGGTGTTCGACCAGGATTTTTGCGCCGATAAGGACCAAGACGATTCCGCCGAGGAGTTCTGCGCCGTGCTTGTAGCGGTTGCCGAAGATATTGCCGAGATACAAACCAAAGGCGGAAAAAAGAGCCGTAGTCGTGCCAATCATCGCCACAGCACGCCAGATATCGACTTTCAGAAATGCCAACGAGATACCGATAGCGAGGGCATCGATGCTCGTAGCCACCGCCAGCACAAACATTGTACGCAGGCGGAAGTCAGCACCCGTAGTATCCTCCTCGTCGCCACCACGCAGAGTGTCGTAAATCATCTTGCCGCCGATAATTGCCAACAACACAAAGGCTATCCAATGGTCGCAACACTCAACTATCGAGGCGAAGTGAATGCCGAGGAAGTAGCCCACAAGTGGCATCAACGCCTGAAAACCACCAAACCACAACGCCACCGAAGCGTAGTGCTTCGGGCGCAGTTGTTGCGTAGCCAAGCCTTTGGCTATCGACACCGCAAATGCGTCCATCGATACTCCGATTGCAAGTAGTATGATATCTAAAAACGACATATCCGCTATTGCACTACAACACTCTGCACGAGGTCGGTGCCGAGTTTTTTGTTTATGGAGCGCACCAACGCCTCGCGCTGCATCATCAACTCGCTACGCAAGATGCTCGATGCGACATGGACATAGAGTGTTCCTCGCACAAAGCGCACCTGACGGGTATTGGCAGCAACGACCTCGCCCGTAACCTCACGCCACACGTGCGGCAGTGAGCCCTCGGCAATTTTGCGTGCCACATCGGGGCTCTTAAACAACGAATCGAGCAGTTCGCCTATCGGTTGTGCTTTGGTGCGTTTCATTGCCAATTCTCTATTTTACTACCTCGCCGTAGGTAACATTAAACAACTTGTAACTGCAATCCGCCTTGTGCAAAATGTTACCCATGCGCTCGCCATTGCAGTCGGTGATAATCACCTGACCGAACTCGTCGCCCTTGACCAACTCGATAAGGCGTGATACTCGGCTCTCGTCTAACTTGTCAAACAAATCATCGAGCAACAATATCGGTTTCTCGCCACACGCCTGCGCAATAATGCGGTATTGGGCAAGTTTCAACGCTATCAGGAACGACTTCTGCTGACCTTGCGAGCCATATTTGCGGAGCGCAAAGCCACCAATCGAGAAGCGCAAGTCGTCACGATGAACTCCACAAGTGGTAAAGCCCATAACCCTATCGCGCTCACGCGAGGCAAGCAGTAACTCCTCCAAAGTGGCATTGTTCAACTCCGAGCGATACTCCAACTCCACCTGCTCGTGGTCCTCCGACAGAGCACGATAGTACTCGCACACCAGCGGATAGAGTAACTCGGTAATCTCCAAACGAGCCTTATGTATCTTCTTTGCCTCGCCCGCCATCTGCGCATCATAGATGCGCAACATCTCCTCGTCAGAGCCCATTTTCAGGTAACTATTGCGATTTGCGAGGGCGGTATTGTAGCGCATCGCCGCATCGAGGTAGCCTTTGTCCAACTGCGAGATAAAGGAATTTATGTAACGGCGGCGTTCATCTGCCGAGTCACTGATAAGCGAGGAGTCGGCAGGCGACACGATAACAACGGGTACCAAGCCGATATGGTCCGCCAATCGCTCGTACTGCTTGTCGTTGCGTTTTACGACCTTCGAGGCCCCACGCTGATAGGAGCATACAACCTTCTCGTGGCGGTCGCTCTCGGTGCGGTAGTCGCCTTCGAGCATAAAGAACTTCTCGCCGTGGCGCACGCACTGCGTGTCGGTCATTGCAAGCGATGACTTGCACATCGAGAGATAATATACCGCATCGATAATGTTGGTCTTGCATGTGCCGTTATCGCCGACAAAGCAGTTGAAGCCCTTATCGAGCAGCAACTCCTCCTGCGCGAGGTTCTTGAAATTCAGTAACGATAGCCGTGAAAGATACATCTTCGCTCTGGGGTGTTAATGGTTAAAATCCAACTATTCTTTCGGCGTAATCACTCCAATACGGAGCGTTCTTATACGCCTCGACAGAGTCCATAGGAACATAGATGGATAGGCCGGAAGGAATGTGACTACCATACATTGTGAACATGCTTGCGCCTCCCTTTGGGGGCTCAGTAGCTCTTATGGTTACTGAATAGAGTTGCACACATTGCCCGAACGCAGATTCCCCAATTTCAGTAATTGTTGTCGGAATATCTACGGTTTTAAGCATATAAGCACCATAGAACGCCTTTTTGCCAATGGTAGTTATTGTACCCGGAAGAATAATATCGATAGCTCCATTATTCCAACTGTTTTGTCCATAATCATTTGCACTAATAGTTGTTACAGGCCCCTCGAAAACAAGTTTTTTCTTATTAGTCTCCTCATCTACTACAAGATGCTCTATGATAGCTGAATCGAATATTGTTCCTCCATCTTCGTAGAAAATACCTCCCGTGTAATAAAGCGTATATTGGTGATCCTGAATCACCTTCATTGTAACGCTATAATCATTGTCCGAATTAGGCTTATCTTTTGGCTCAATGGTTATTGTTGCCTCTCGCGCCAGACCTGTAAAATTCTCCGCAACCTTAAATGTAAAATCTTGCTGCTCCGATGCAATTCCACCTTCGAGAGTGGTTATGGTCAGCCATTCAGGGTTGCTACTTGTTGCAACCCAATCGAATTGAGAGAATATCTTTACCGAGTGTTCTTCTGCCAGATATTTTGCCTGATAACCATTCTTTACTACATCCTTGTCGCAAATATCGAGCATAGGAGCCCCGGATTGACTCACAACGACAACACTCTTGACGCCGAAACTATTTGTAATTTCAATAGTTGTCCAACGGTCTATATAACTAAACTCTGCTGTAAATTCGAGATCAACCCAAGTCGCGCTTAATGAGTAGTGCGGATTACTGGTATAGGTGTAGCTTGGATTTTTCAGAGTTATCCAATCGGCATTGCAAGTAGCCTCCCATGAAACATTTGTACATATGCTGATTTTGTTGATAACCGAGTCGTAAGACTCAATAGATAACTCCTCTTCCCCTTCTGGAACAACTTTCCAATAGACTTTGAAGGCATCTTGTTCAACAATGACAGAAGCCATTGTTGAACCCGATGTGTCACAAATATCTATACTGCCTGCTCGACTCCATTGTATATTGTTGGCATCATAGTTGAATACTATCTCCTCCTCTTTGTCTGGATTACCTTTTCCGCTTGGAAAGGAAAGATGTATCCAATCATAATTGGTTTTGATGTTGTAATCGATATTGGATTTAAGATAGAATCTTGCTGTACCTTTATCGCTACCAAAGTTAAAAGATTGTCCCATTAGGTTTTCAGGGTCGGTATATACCTTAACGCTTTTCTTTCCGCCACTCTGCTTGACTGTGACTGTTTCCGTATGCGAAATATTGAAGTTGGCGTCAGTGAAAGTGAATGTTAAATGCCCCTCACGCTCATTGATGGTTGGGTTAGACTTTATGCGGAGTGGAGCCCATACCGAAAGATTTCCATCGTAGATTAATTTATCCATTGACAACCAATCGCAATCCGGTTTAATTTCCAAATGGCCATTGGTATTAAATCGAATTTCAGACTCTGTGTCAGAGGCTCCATCCACAACAATCTCTTTCGTAAGTACGCCAATGCTAACCTCTTGGACCACCTCCTGATACTCCGAACAAGCAGTTGCAACCATTGCAACCATACCTATGATAAATGTAAATATCTTTTTCATTCTCTTCATTCGCTATTAGAAGGTGAAACCAAGGTGAAGATCTATGCTACAACCCAATCCACTGCCAAATGTAGCGGTCATAGGGGTGACTTCAATTATTTCAGGCCGTTGGAAGAGTGTCGCACCAGCAGCCACATAGATAGAGTGCTTTGTGTTGATGCGGAAATCGACTCCCAGCTGTGGATTGACAAATATGGCACTTGTCTTATACTTTACTTTCTGTCCGAACGGCATCGCAAACTCTCGTTTGGTCGAGAACTGATAACCTGCCGAGAGAGCAAAGAAAGGCGAACAACGATTATTTATAAAGTTGGTACGCAAGTAGGCATAGACGGGAACATTCCACGAATTAGGCGACAATTGTTGCTCTTGATTATTCCATTCGTAAGTCTGTGTAAGGTTGATACCCGTACCTATACCGAAGTAGATGCAGTTGTTGGCTTGGTAACCACCAATATAGTGCAGACCTCCGCTCATCATAAGCGAAGATGCATCTATCACCCACGAAGCATCGATATAAGAGCGATAGCCCTTCAATGAGGCCTGTTGCCACTTCTCTATGTGCGCCTTTCTGACCTCTGCCTTCCGCTCTTTCTCTCGCAAAAGTTCAGCATCCCTCTGTCGTTTCTGCTCCAAACGAGCCTGCTTAGCCATCTCCGCCTTTTCGACCTCTATCGCTTTTACTTCGGCTTGCACCTTTTCTTGCGCCAAGCGTTGTTGCTCGGCAAGACGAGCCTTCTCCTCTGCGATACGCTTTTTCTCCTCTTCGATGCGCCTCTTCTCCTCGGCTGCCAGACGCTCACGCTCTGCCTTCTCGGCTGCTGCTTTTTCGGCCGCTATGCGCTTCTCCTCGGCGATGCGGGCCTTCTCCTCGGCTGCTCGTTTTGCCGACTCGGCCTTCTCGGCTGCGGCTTTCTCGGCTGCAATGCGACGCTCCTCTTCGGCTTTTGCCTTTGCCTCGGCTGCCAAACGGTCACGCTCAGCCTTCTCGGCTGCCGCCTTCTCGGCTGCGATGCGCTTCTCCTCCTCGGCCTTTGCCTTTGCCTCGGCAGCCTTGCGCTCCTGCTCCGCCTTCTCAGCTGCCAGACGAGCAGCCTCGGCCTCCGCCGCTAAACGAGCCTTCTCCTCCTCGGCAGCTTTGCGTGCCTCCTCCTCGGCCTTTGCCTTATTCTCGGCATACTTCTTATCTACTTGGAGCTTGAATACAAGGTACGAGCCATCGACCTCGACCTGTGCCGAGATAAAGCCCTCCTTGCTCGCCTCGATAAACTTAGTGTAGGGCGAAACCATCATCTCGAAAGTTCCGTCTGCCCCCGAGGACTTACTATCGGTAGAGCCTATCGCGGTAAGTGTAGCACCCGCCATTGGAATGCCATTATTGTCGAAGACTACACCTCGTACGGGGCGAGTCGCTTGTGCCATAACTGCCAATGGTAGAAGGCAGTACAACAAAAAGGAGAAGATTCGTTTCATCTACTTTGTACTATTTTCCTAATTTAAGACCTCCCAAAAGACCGCCAACGCCTTGTGTATTATGCTTGCCCGAGTTGTGCTGCTCCTTTGCCACTTCGCGCAAGTAGTCGTCGCCCGGACTTCGGAAGTTTACATACTTTGCAGGATAGCCGCTGACGGTAATAGACTCAACAGCTCCATTTCCGTCGTACTTGACCTGCTGCTCCAAGCCCACCAAAACATCGGCGTTGCCGTTGGCGATAAGGGCCTCGCGCACTGCGGTATTTACGATATTGTCGAAACCACCGTTCTGCACGGTCTGACTTGGCAGGAAGAAGTACGAAATCTTGTTTGGTGCTACCTGCAAGTCGGCAAATACAGCAACTGTTGGCTGAACCGCATTAATCTTGGTGTGAGTTGCAGTGTTGGTGAGTTTTGCCTGTGATGGCGATGTGACTGAACAACCCGTGAACATTGCAGCAACTGCAAGAAGTGTAAAAATTTTTTTCATAGTGTTTATTGTTATAGTTTGTTATTATGCAATTTTTTGATAAAAATACTCACGCAAAGATAACAAAAAAAAGCGAAATGCTGCTTTTTATTTCATAAAATGCGAGATTGCAAATAATGTTTTACTCAATAAATACGAGATGTGACAAAAAAAATCTTAAAAATTGTGATTATTCTATAAAAAAAGTGTATTTTTGTGAGTTGTAAAGGGTATTACGCCCCAAAAATGGAAATATAAACTAAAAAAATATCGTTATGACAAAGAAAGTTCAAAATCAGGAGGAGGTTGTTGTTGCCGAGGCTGTCAGCAAGACCGAGAAATTTTTTGAGGAGAATGGCAAGAAGGTTGTTATCGCCCTCGTGGTGCTTTTGTTCCTCGTTGCAGGTGGTTATGCATACAAGTATTTGGTAATGGACAAGAACGAGGCTGCTGCCGCAGAACTTATCGTGGCTGCACAGGAGCACTTCGCAGGTGAGACTCCTAACTACGACCTTGCACTCAATGGTGACGAGGCAGGTGCAGGTTTCCTCGCTGTTGCCGAGCAGTATGGTGCAACCAAGACGGGTAACCTCGCAAAGCACTATGCTGGTATCTGCTACCTCCACCTTGGCGACTTGGAGAATGCAGCAAAGTATCTCGCAAAGTACAAGAAGGTTCGTGGCTTGGCAGCAGAAGTTGTAAATGCGCAAAACCTCGGCTTGCAAGGTGATGTAGCAGTTGAGCAGGGCGACTATGAGAAGGCTGCAAAGTTCTTCAAGAAGGCTGTTAAGGCTTCGGATAACGACTACACCGCACCACTCTACCTCTACAAGCAGGGCTTGGCTCTTGCTGCTGCGGGCGATGCAGAGGGTGCAAAGGCTTGCTACAAAGCTATCACCGAGAAGTATCCAAACTCGGCAGAGTCGCGTGATGCAGAGAAGTTGCTCTACTAATAGGCATTAACAAAACAGTTATATAGGGCAGTCCACAACGGCTGCCCTTAATAGTTGAATTATGATAAACATTTCAGATATAAAGGTCGGTGTGGTGACATTGGAGGGTGGCAAGTGCGAGTTTGAGGCGTTGCAGTCACTCTCGATGTGTGGCGTGTCGCGCGAAAATATCGAGGTGCGTCATATCCCTTCGGCTTCAAAAGCGACACTTATGGCACTATTTTTTGCCGAATATACCGAGGTTGATTGTGTCTATATCGCCTTGCCCGAAGGGTTGGAGGAGTTGCGGGAAAGGCTCTCGGAGTTGGAGTTACAGTGTCGTATGCCTATTGGTACCTCGTTGCGAGGTTTGAACGACATCAGCGACATCTTGAAGATGGTGCAAATACAAAGCGACATGGTCGCCAAAGCAGATATGGAGGCGCGTGCCGGCTCGAATTTCCGACTAAATTAACACAGTATAACTTTTACTTATGATTGTATAAGAATTATCAATTTGACAAATCGTATTTCTTGTATTATCTTTGCAGTAGAAAACAGAAATAACAACCTTAAAAAACGATACGATTATGTTAAGCGAAAGATTACATGCAGCAATCAATGAGCAGATTAACGCCGAGTTGTGGTCGGCATATCTCTATCTCTCGATGTCGATGGACGCCGAGTCAAAGGGTTACAAGGGTGTAGCAAATTGGTTTTATGTACAATGGCTCGAAGAGCAGGACCACGCGCGTATCTTGGCAAACTACCTCAACTCGCGCGATGCAAAGGTTGAGTTGAAGCCTATCGCCGAGGTGCAGACCGAGTGGGAGTCGGTACAGGATATGTTCCGCCACACATTGAAGCACGAAAAGGTGGTTACAGGACTTATCAACAACCTTGCTGCTATCGCACACGAGGACCGCGATTTTGCATCATCGAATATGCTCGTATGGTTTATCGATGAGCAGATCGAGGAGGAGGAGAATGCACGCGATATGATCTTTGCTTCGGAGGCAGTCGAGGGCGACAAATACGGTATGTACCAACTTGACAAGGAGTTGGCAACCCGCGTCTATACACAGGCCTCGCCTCTCGCCTCGTCAGCAGAGTAAGGGGTGCTTTGTAGACGAAATTGACATACCCCTCCGTCCTGTCTGACACCTCTCCTAACTTAGGGGAGGAGATGTAAGGTTTTAGGTGGAAGCAGGCGGAGATATATAAAAAAAGCCAATGGCTAATGGTCAATGGCTAAAAGCAAAAAAAGTTGGCAGTACAGAATTTCCTGCCAACTTTTTTGTCTACAATATTACTTCTCGCACTCCAACTTCTTGGCAATGGCAGCCAACATATCGTCCGTCATCGAAGAGATACCCCACTGCGGTTTCCAACCCCACTCCTCACGGGCGCACGAGTCATCGAGTTGATTTGGCCAACTATTGGCAATCGCCTCCTTTACGGGGTCGATGTTGTAGTCAATCTCGAACGAAGGCATACGCTTGCGAATCTCGGCTGCGAGAATATCGGGTGTAAAACTCATCGAGGCGACATTGAACGAATTACGATGCTTCAACTTTGTAGGGTCTGCCTCCATCAACTCCACAATCGAACGCAATGCATCGGGCATATATATCATATCCATATATACATCGCGTGGCACGGTGCATGTGTAGCGACCATTGCGAATAGCCTCGTAGTATATCTCTACCGCATAATCAGTTGTTCCGCCACCCGGAAGAGTCTTGTTCGATATAATGCCCGGAAAACGGATTGAGCGTGTATCCAAACCATACTTTGTGTGATAGTAGTTCGACAACAACTCACCCGTAACCTTACAGATGCCGTAGATGGTTGTCGGCTGCATAATGGTATCCTGCGGAGTCATATCCTTGGGCGATGTCGGACCGAAAGCACCTATTGACGAGGGGGTAAATACCGCGCAGTGGTGCTGTCGCGCCACCTCCAACGAGTTGAAGAGCGCACTCATGTTTATATTCCACGCCATCTGCGGATTACGCTCACCAACGGCAGAGAGGAGTGCCACGAGGTTGAATATGGTGTCGATGCCGTGGCGCGCCACAGCCGATGCCATATTTGTAGGATTGAGGGCATCGAGCACCTCGAAAGGACCATCATCAGCCAACCCCTTGCACTCGCGCACATCGGTTGCTACAACATTCTCATTACCGTAGATATTGCGCAGGTATGGCACGAGTTCCGAGCCAATCTGACCACCTGCACCAACGATTAGAATTTTTTTCATTCCTTTGTAGATTGATTTTCGTAATGCGAAAGTAGTAATTTTTTATCGATTATCGCAACAAAGAGGGATATTTTTTAATTTTTAACTTTTAATTTTTAACTTTGCAGAAACAACAGATAAAATAGTAGATATTATGGAGATTAAAAGCACTTTCGACCACATGAACATAAATGTCACCGACTTGGAGCGCAGTATGGCGTTCTACGAGAAGGCTCTCGGCTTGAAGGAGGTGAAGCGCAAGGAGGCATCTGACGGCTCGTTTATCCTTGTATACTTGGGCGATGACAGCGGTCACTTCTTCCTCGAACTCACTTGGTTACGCGACAAGGATGGGGCGTATGAGTTGGGTGATAACGAGACTCATCTCTGCCTGCGCGTGGAAGGCGACTACGATGCTATTCGCGAGTACCACCGCGAGATGGGTTGCATCTGCTACGAAAACCACAAGATGGGGCTGTACTTTATCAACGACCCTGACGACTACTGGATTGAGGTACTTCCAAAAAAGTAGGTGCGATGGATAGAGAGATTGCATTGGCAATTGAGGTATTGCGCAAGGGGGGCATTATCCTCTACCCCACCGATACGGTTTGGGGCATTGGTTGCGATGCCACCAACGAGGAGGCAGTAGCAAAAATCTACGCTCTCAAACGCAGTGAGGATAAGCACGCAATGCTTGTTCTGTGTCGCGATGCCGATATGGTGGTGCGCTATGTCGATAAGGCTCCGGGTATTGCCTTCGAGGTTATGGAGATGGCAACAAAGCCTCTAACGCTGATTTTACCGGGTGCTACGGGGTTGGCAAAGAATCTTATCCCCGAGGCAAAAACCCTTGGCGTGCGCGTTCCCAACCACGATTTCTGCCACCAACTGCTTCGCAAGTTCGGACGACCAATCGTCTCGACCTCGGCGAACATCTCGGGTGAGCCTACGCCAAAGAGCGTACGCGACATCTCGAAGGAGATTATCGAGGGGGTAGATTTTATGGTCAATCCGCGCTTTCAGGGGCGTCCTACGGGGCAGCCGAGTTCGATTATCGCCTTTGGCGAGGGTTGCGAGGTGAAAATTATCCGCGAGTAGTATTGCTTGTGTTGACCGTGCGCTCTGCGCGAGGCATCGACAATATCACAAATAGAACACCCAAGAAGATTAGGACCGCACCGACAATGTTGGTGCGGTCTATTACGCTTTGTCCCCTCGTAACCGCCAGAATTGTCGCCACAATAGGCTGGATATAGCGATATATTGCCGTGTGAGCAGCCGTAAGATGCTCTGTGCCGACATAGAGCAGAAGCATCGGCAGAGCCGAGCCTAGGAGCAGAATATAACCCACCTCCGCAAGTTCGGAGTGAGAGAGTTGCAGCGCACAGATTGTCGGCACGCTCTGCACCAGCAGAGGCAACGCAAGGAGCACACCGATAAGGTAGTACCACCCCATGACTTTTATTGCACCATGCCGCTGTAATACGGGCGAAATCAGCACCGTATTAGCCGAGGTTGCGATAACGGCACATAGCACGAGGGCATTACCATAACCCTCACCGCCCTCACCCCAGAGCGTGCGACCTTGATCGAAGAGAATAATTGCAGCCCCGACAAAGGCTGTGAGGATACCGAAAATTTCGCCACGCTTTGCTCTGCGGGAGTGGGCAATAATCGAGGTAATAAATGTAAATATGGGACCGAGGGTAACGATGGTGGAAGCATCGATGGGATTGGTATAGGAGGCACCCATCATGAGGAGATACCACCAACCGAATACGACCAGCAGGGCAACGATAAATATCGAGCCGAAATCGTTTAGAGACAGACGAAAGAAATCTCCACGCCGAATTGCGATAGGCGCAAAAACGAACATTGCGAAGATAAGTTGCAGGGAGAACAACTGCTGAACGAGCATCGCCCCTTGCAGGAGCGACACATAGAGGGAGGATGAGACTCCGAAGAGTATATTTGCCACCCCCAGCGCAACATTATAACGCAAGGCACCCATACCTCACCCCCATCGCAAAATACGCGCCAATCCCCAATAGCCAGGGAGAGGGAAACAAATCAAGCATCTACCCTGTTTCTCGCTTATTGGAGCATAGGACAAAGTATCCGTATTTGACCAAGCGAGATGTTATAATCTTAACACAACATTGTTTTGAGTTAATAGAATAGCACATCATAGCAGATGTAAGCGAATGTGGTATTTATGTCTAAATACCACATTCGCTTACAACACAATTCTTTTTTTAACATATGACATAAGAAATCGGAATTATATTTCCGAGTAAAAAAATGGAGAAAGTGAAGAAAATTAGTACAGGATTTCTGTCACTTCCATATACTCTTTCTTCCCCTTGTCAAAAAACAATATATTGTGATAGAAATAATCGCCGACCGCAGATTAGTCTGCCGAGACGCCACCGACTGACGAATCCCTCAGCGAACACAAAAAAAGACGACTAAAAGTCGTCTTGATTTTGTGGGAGCTGTGGGATTCGAACCCCCGACCCTCTGCTTGTAAGGCAGATGCTCTAAACCAGCTGAGCTAAGCTCCCTTTTTTGGTTTGCGAGTGCAAAGGTAGTGCTTTTTTTGTTTATCGCAAATTTTAGCAATAAAAAAGTGTTATTTTTTGTTAAAAGCATTCATAGTTCGCTCCAACCCTACCGAGATATAGGAGAGTATCGCATCGCTAAAAACCTTCAATCGCTCGGGCATCTTCTCGCGCTCCTCGGCACTCCATTCACCCAGCACATAATCGACCTGATGTCCGCGTGCGAAGTCGCCGCCAATGCCGAAGCGCATTCGTGCATAGTCCTCACCGCCAAGTAGTTCGGTGATATTTTTCAGTCCGTTGTGACCACCTGCGCTACCCTTCTTGCGCATGCGCAACTCGCCAAATGGCAGAGCAATATCATCGACAACCACGAGCAACTGCTCCTTGTCGATTTTCAACTCCGAGAGCCAGTAGCGCACCGCCTTACCCGACAAGTTCATATAGGTTGAGGGTTTCAGCAGTGTGACGATATGACCGCGGTGGCGGAACTCGGCAACCGAGCCGTAACGCCCCGAAATAAAAGAGGTGTTGGTCTCGGCTGCAAGCCGATCCAACACCTTGAAACCTATGTTGTGGCGAGTCTCGGCGTACTCTGCACCGATATTACCCAAACCGACAACAAGATATTTCATAACTCGTTATTACTGCTGGTTAGCACCTGCACACGAAGCACGAGTTACACGAACTGCGCAGACTGCCTGAGTTGCTGGCGAAAGGAACTGCAAGCCCTCGAATGCGAGGTCACCAACAAATATTGTCTGACCAACCTTCAATGGAGTTACATCAACAACCAACTCGTCTGGAAGGTTCTCCATCAAACCGCTAACAACCAACTTACGAGCCGAGAGAGCCAACTTACCGCCGACCTTCACACCCTCAGCGTTACCTGTAAGGCGAACTGGGAGAGCGATAGCAACAGGCTTGCCATCAACTACACGATAGAAATCAACATGGAGTACCTGCTCACGGATTGGGTGGAACTGTGTCTCACGCATAACAGCCTTCTCTACCTTACCGTTGAAATCCAACTCAACGATAAACGAGCTTGGAGTGTAAATCAAAGCGCGAAGCTCCTTCTCATTTACAACGAATGTTACATTCTCACCTGCGCCATAGAGGTTGCAAGGAACCATGCCCTCGCGGCGTGCAGCCTTGGCTGCCTTCTTACCGAACTCGGTACGGAGTTCAGCCTTCAAAGTTAAAGTCTTCATAATTATTTAATTTTTAATATGTTACCTTGGGCGGCACTCAACACAAACCCGTAGTTTGTATCCCATAACCGCTTGCATTTCGGGCGCAAAGATAATAATAAATTATTATTCTGCAAAAACATTTCTATCTCTCAATCTCTCAATCTTGTAAGAGCCACTCTTGTAGAGTGTAGTCTCGCTCTCGCCAGGGAGGGTTACGCTTGCCGTTGAGCCCTCTGGAATGGTAAATTCCCAAATCCACTTATCGCCCTCGTAACGCCAAGCACTCTTAATAAGACCTGCCGCAGAGTTATACTCCGCCTTCACAAAGCCCAATCGCTTGTCTGGAATTGGTTTCATTACGATATGCTTGAAGCCCGGAGCCGAGACATCAGACGAGATACCTGCCGCGGTCTCCCAAATCCACTCGCAGACACAACCGTAGGCGTAGTGGTTGTAACTATTCATGCTCGACTTTATTATTCCGCTCTCCACGGTGTAGCTATTCCAACGCTCCCAGATTGTGGTTGCGCCATTATCTACCGAGTAGAGCCAACTTGGATTCTTGCGCTGGAAGAGCAACTCGTAAGCGATATCCGCCATACCATTCTCGGTGAGCGTGGTCATAAGTATCGAGGTGCCGAGAAATCCCGTTTGCAGGCAGCCGCCATGCTCCTCGAAGTTCTGTCGGAGTCGCTCAATCATCGCCTCTTTGCCATCGCCCTCCACAACGCCTACTCTCAGCGCAAAGAGTGCTGGGGTCTGCATAGTATTGAGAATCGGGGCTTTGAATGTGCCATCGGCATTTACAAACTTCTCTTTGATATGCACCTTTACCCTATCGACCATTTCGAGATACTTGGTGGCATCGCGACCCGTTGCAGCCGCCATATCTGCCATACACTTGGCATCAATAGCCCAATACGAGGCACTCATATAGTTCCAGTAGAAGAGGGCATCGGCAGGGATATGTATCTTACCCGAGGGCAATATATGGCTATTATTGTACATAAACGAGTGAGTCTCCAAAGGCTCGTAACTTACCCAGTCGCCATACTGACCTCCGCCATTCTCGGCAGTAAGTCGCTCATGGTTGTACTCGGTCTCCTCGATATGCTTCATAAATCGCTCCATCGACTCCCAACTCTCCTCCACAATTTGGGTATCGCCAAACTGCTTCCACACAACCCAAGGTACAATAACACCCGCATCTGCCCAGCCGAAGCGCATGCAGTGGTCGCCATGTGGTCCATGAGGGGCAACGCTCGAATATCCGCCCAACTCGTTCTGGCAGTCGCGCATATCACGCATCCACTTGCGGAAGAAGTCCTGCGTATTGGCAAAGAAGGAACCAGCCTCGGCAAAGACCTGTGCATCTGCCGTCCAGCCAAGTCGCTCATCGCGCTGCGGGCAGTCGGTAGGCACCGAGAGGTAGTTCGACAACTCACCCCAGTATGTATTGGCAATCAATCTATTAATCAACTCGTTACCCGTAGTGATTTTTCCAATCTCCATAGCCTCGCTAATCGAGGTTACAGGGATTGACTTCACGCTCTTGATATGCACCGTATCGGTTGCCGTTACGGCAATATAGCGATAGCCGAAGAATGTGTAGCGCGGATTGTACAAGATATAGTCCTCATCACCCGCGAAGGTGTATATCGCATGTATTGCGCTATCCCCTATTCGGAGGCTTCTGCGATGGCAACTACCCTCGGGACCGTCCATACCGCGACTCTTGGCACCATTGCCATCGTTGAGTATCTCTGATGGCAGGCAGGTGAGTGTAGTGCCCTCCGCCGCCTTAAAGAGAAATTGAGGAACGGCAGCGCAGTTCTGACCGAAATCGACAATCAGAGTCTCGCCCGCATTCAGAACTATCTCCTCCTTCGGCTTGTAGTCGCGAACGACTACGACCTTGCCGTAGGCATCATCGCACGCACCTTCGACACCACTATACACATACGCCTTCACCGGCAAAAGGGTAAGGTCGTGGCGAAGATATATCTCTGCTCCCATCGAAGGGAGAATCTCGCCTGCAAACTCGGTGTTAAGGACCGGTACAGAGAGTTTCTCAGGCGTCTCGAAGCCCAACTTCTCGCGTGCATCGTACTCCTCGCCGTCATAGATACCTGCATGCTTCACAGGACCTGCAATACCCGCCTTCCAATCCTCCAAGTTTGTGCCGTAGAGTTTGGTCGAGCCATCGGCAAAGGTGAGTTCGAGGACGCTTCGGAAGGCGCACTTCTCGCCCGTCATACCGATATTGTGTCGTGGCGATACGATTCTGTCTGCCCACCAACCCGGTGTAACTTGTGCCGAGAGTGCATTCTCCGCACCCGCCTCCGTACGGAAGGCATCGGTAATATCATAAGTAAACGACAATTTGGTCTTGTCGGCACTTGTATATCCCGGTTTGAGGAACTCGTTACCTACGCGCTCACCGTTGATATACAACTCATAGACACCCAAGCCCGCTGTCATCCACTTTGCCGAGACTACCCTCTGTTCGTTCTCCACAGTCGAGAGAAACCAAGACGAACCATCGGCAGCACGGAGGATATCGGCAACCTTAGGAACAACGGGGGCATCTGCCACCGATATCCACTCCGAGACCTCCCACGCGGAGTTATCGAGTGCATCGACTCGCACTCCTACATACTCCTCGCCTCGGTTGCAACAGCCAATCAAAAGTCCAAGCGATAGTGTTATCGCCAATAAAATTCTACTCTTCATAGTCTGAGTTAAATTGTTAGTTTCAACCACTATTTAGGCAGATTGAACGCCACCGACATCTCGCGCATCTGCTCATCGCTCATACCTTCTGGCTCGAAGCCCATATTCTTGGCAGCGATATAGATAAGTGCCGATTTGTTCAATACATCAATCTGGTCGAATGCCTGCATCACATCGCAATCCACCGCGAATACGCCATGCTTCTCCCACATCACCACATCGTAGTCCGCCAACTCGGCTATTGTAGCCTCTGCCAACTCGACCGAGCCCGGCAGTGTGTATGGCACAATACCCAAGCCGCGAGGACAGAACGCCTTGGTCTCGGGAATCATGCTCCACAACAACTTCGTAGCGACATCTTTTTCGAGATACTTCGGGTTGTGCGACATCGCCACCAACTCGATTGGGTGGGTATGCACCGAAGCCTTGTAAGGTGAGCCCTTGCCGATAAGGTAGTTGTGCACACTCAAATGTGACGGCAACTCCGAGGTCGGTTTCACCACATTGTCGGCAATGATAACATACGAGGCACAATCCTCCAAAATGCGGATTATCGAGCCGTTATCCATTGGTCGGCGTGCCAAATCGCGCATACGCATATTTGTACCCTTGCAATAGAAGTAGCAACCCTTCAAGTTTGGCAAGGTCGAGCCAATCTGATAGACCTCGCTGATAGCAGGCATTGCACGCATCTCGTCATCTACATACTCCGTGATATTGACGGTGATATTACCGCCATTGCGCTCTGCCCAACCCTTCTGCCAGAGGTAGCCTGCCACCTCGGCAACCTTCTCGACCTCGGCTGCGAGTGCAGGGCGATTTTCCAATATCGATTTCATAACTTTTATACCTTATTTTAATAGTTCAGGGAGGAAAGAACTCAATACCAAAACTACAATACCCAACACGAGTACAGCAATGGTCTTCTTCGAGCAGCCTTTCCACTCTTTAAGTATTATACCCCAGAGGTTTGCAAATGTAACATTCAACGCCATCAAGATACAGAACGACAAGGTCATAAGCGTTGGCGACTCGGTGAGGAAACCCTTGCCAAGGCTCAATCCGAAGAATTGGCTGTACCACAACGCTCCTGCCAAGGCGCAGAAGAGGAGGTTGTTACCCCACAACTTACCCTGCGTGTAGTCGCTAAAACTCTTATTCTTGAAGTTTTGATAGAGGCAGTATACCGCATTTGTAAGGAAACCGCCCAAGGTTACGAGCAGTGTTGCAGGCAAGGTCTTATACATTGCAGGTGTCAGTTCGCCAAAGTTGATATCCTTGCCGAACTCCAAACCTACATTGAAGCAACCACTCATAACGCCTGCCAACAGTGCGATGGCGATACCTTTCGGGAAGTTGAAATCCTTAACTGCCGCCCTCTTCTCCTCCTCTGGAAGTGAGTTTGCCTTCATCATTCCGGCAATGCCGATAATTGCGATGCCGAGCAATGTTACAACAACGCCTGAAATAACCGCAAAGGTGAGCGACTCCAACGCCCCCATCTTAGGGAAGAAAGCGTCGAGCAATACGGGACCCAAGAGAGTACCACCTGCGGCACAAGTTCCGAGAGCGATGCTCTGACCGAGAGCCACGCCAAGATAGCGCATCGAGAGTCCGAAGGTCAAGCCTCCCACACCCCACAATATGCCAAAGAGGATGGTCATCGAGATATTGAAGCTGTTGTCGGCATTTACCAACTCGCACAAGCTGTGTCCCTCAGGAACAGCCAACAACGCTCCCAAGATTGGGAATACGAGCCACGCAAA
>JAZRJD010000048.1:0-25586 GCA_045645625.1 Alistipes sp. | reverse complement strand
GTGATCGTAAGCGTTGTTTGACCTGTCGCGCCAAGATTGACGCCAAGGTCCTCAGTAGTGTCTGTAACGCAAGAGAATGCGAACATTCCCGCCACTACCGCCATGAAAATTTTTGTCAAATTTTTCATCTTTTTGTTTTTTTTTAATTGGTTAATAATTGTTTTTTATTGTGTGTTAATTTGTTGTTTGTCCTTTGTAGGGTAATAGGGGTTATAGGGTTTCCGCTTTCCATTTTCCGCTTTCCGTTTCTCTCGTCTAATCGCCGCAACTCTCTGCTACTCAAATAATTAAACCTCAAAATTCCCCCCCCCGAAAATTTCGGGGAGGGAATTTTGCTTTCCCAATACTCCTATTGCGCATGCAAATATACAAAAAATATATAACAATCAACAAATTAGCCCGAAAAAAATAAAAAGTAAACAAAAAAAGTCGGCACAATCGCGCCGACTCCTTTACAATGCCCACAGGGGCAATCAATTAGTATAACTCGTCACTCTCGATGTCGAAGCCCGGGAGACCGATGCTATTTGTGTAACCCGCCTCGACCGAAACCTCAAAAATCTCTACCTCAGGAGCAGAATAGCCCAACATTATATTTTTCTTCATAACTTCCTAAAAATTAAATTGTTAAACCATTCGTTCTACTGCAATTCAGGCTGCTCAGGCTCCGCATCATCAATTGCTGTAATAAATCCGCAACCATCGCCTGTGATAATGCTAATTGACTCCGCATCGTTCTCAGATGGGCGAGTTCCATAGACATATTTCCAATAGTTACTCTTGCCCATCTTAACCTGATTTGGCCACCACTTGGTTTCATACTCGCCTGTTGACTGGTTTTGATCTGCTTTGTAGACACCCTTATCGATATAACCGCCTACATAGCAATTGGTAGCGACAGCCTTGTCAGCAACGCGCGCCGAGCCAGTTACCATACCCACATTGGAGTAGTCCCATGCGGTAACGGTGCACCAGCAGCGCGCATTATCTACCGTGGCGACAGGGAAATTATCATCGGTGTACAACTCTCCTATTATACCTCCAATATACGATGTATCAGTCGAATCCATCTGCCCCGAGCAGGTGATATCACCCGTGTTTTCGAGTACGCCGCTACTTATTACAGGGTAATGTGAGCGTCCGAACAAACCTCCAACCAGAACTGTGCGAGCAACATTCCTATTAACTGTAATAGTGCCGCTATTCTTTACATTGCCTGTCCATGTCTCAATGCCATTATCACCCTCGTGGCTATTAGGACGGTTATTCCAACCAATAACACCGCCTACCAGTATAGCGTATTCACCGATAGCATTAACCGCAACTGTAACATCTCCACTATTAGTGATACCGCTACCTTTAATTATAATATCTTCATTTTGGTGATGACCTACAACACCTCCAACTACCAACTGCGAGGTGCTGGCAATATCGCCATCAATGGTAATAGATCTATCGTTGCTACAATCGTCGAGATAAGTAAGATGATTGTTGGAACCATTAATTTTAGCTATGACACCACCGATAGATGTCTTGTTGGTTACCGTTGCAGCCGAACCAACTTCCAACTCTCCATGGTTATGGCAATTTGTCCAACTACTTGCATTACCGCCATTACCTGCAATACCTGCCATGAATAGGGTAACTGGACCCGTTGCACTCATGGTTAAATTGCCGTTGTTGGTAAGGTTTGATTTCGCATGATAGCCTGTACAATTTGCCAAAATACCAGCAATGTAGAGAGTATTGCCAACTTTTCCATTCACAGTAATTGCAGCATCGTTCTGAGCGGTGTCTAATTCTCCTGCTATACTATTAACAATACCCGCTGCATTTGCATTACTTGCACTTGCTGCAAGATTCATTGTAATGGTTGCCGATGAGTGGTTGTACAATTTCGATGCAGCACCATCGAGATCGTATGCTACACCACAAAGCGAGCAGGCACCTGAACTAGTTGTCATACTTCCTGTCGCAGTAAGCGTTCCATAGTTATTAAGGTTGTAGATATTAGTTATATCTGTTGAGTTGCTTGTGGACTGGCAGAGACAGCCTGCAACAAAGAATCGCTGTTTGTTTCCACCTCCGATGCTGATTGCGCCGCGATTAGTTATATTCCTTACTGCGCCTACTGCATAGGATACACCACCTGCTATATGGGTATTTGTACCAAAGGAAACACCGCTCTCAATAGTGACTGCACCAGTATTTTCGCAGTTATCTACGGCTTTGTTGGCGTATGCAATACATCCTCCAATAATTGCATAGCCATTAGGCTGGGCATTACTCTTAATGGTAATAGCGCCATCGTTGTCGATATCGGTAGATGTACCACCTTGATAGTATGCTATACCACCTGCGATGAGAGGGTTTGCATAGTTGAGAAGTGTTGCACCTTCTGCCTGCACCAATTTTGCGAATATAGCACCCGACTCAATTGTAATATCTCCGCTATCGCTATTGCTACAACTTGTAACAGTTCCTGTATTTACCCAAGCGGTATTACCTGCAATACATGCCTTAGCATTGTATGTACCCGCAATAGAGAGTGCGCCAGAGTTTGAACACGATGTGGTTGTGTCCTTTATAATACCGGCAAAACCACCGATATAAACTTGTCCGTCAAATGTCGTTACGCTCTCTGCTGTTGCTCCGTTTTTAACAGTTATCTTACCACTATTAGAACAACTGCTCAGTTCTGCCGATGAATATCCGGTAAAACCACCAATAACAGGTCTGTTGCTGAATGCTCCGGCGATGGTGATATTTCCGGCATTGCTTGAATTGCTGACGGTAGAATTTACAGGGTCGCCAATGCCTCCTCCCAACAGTAAGTCGCCGGTACCAGTGAAGGAGAAGCCTTCGTTTATAGTTATTGTTGCAATGCTACTATTTGTACAGCCCGATACATCACCTTTGGTACAACCAGCGATACCTCCTACATATGTAAGGTCATTAGCAAATGTAGTTGTCTTTCCTGTCTCGTTAAAGATGATGGCTCCATTGTTTGTAGAGCTGCTCAATCCAGCAGTGCAGTGACCAATAACTCCTCCGAAGAAGAACTTTCCACAGTAGGAGCCTGATAACGAGATATTTCCATTGTTAGTAAGACCCGAACATGCGGCATGTGTATATCCCACACAGCCACCGATATTAAGGCGAGCATTATCTATTTCAATACCCTTGCTTGCATGGCTTGCATACTTAAATGTTGTATCAAAGGTTATTGCAGCATGGTTTGTGGAGTTTTTAACTTCAAGGAATGAACGACCTGCAATACCTCCAAATGCTACATCGTTATTATCGGCATAGCCATCGAATATTGTTCCTGTAACGGTGATTGCTCCACCTTCGTTATTGGTACACTGCTCGATCGTTGATACACCTTGACCAACAATACCACCAACAAGACAAGGTCGAACACTGGCAAATGCATTTACACGAGTAAACATGCTACCATATTGGTTTATGGCTTCATTATTGGTACAATTTGACATAGGAGCCTTCTGAATACCGATAACACCACCAATACGGGTTTCGCGGATTTGGGCACTCTTGTTGAGTTCCAATACTCCGTAGTTGTGGCACTGAGTCATACCACCACTCTGCAATACTCCTGCAACACCGCCAATTACTGTATTGTAAGTTGTTCCCGACTCTTTATTAATTTTAGCATAGTTCTTACAAGCGGTGATAGACGATCCATACTGCTCACCTACAACGCCTCCGATATATGCGTAGTTCAACAAACGCTCTTTTAGGGTAATAGTACCATTTTTGGTATTAGTGAGATTGCTTAAAATGCTGCTCTCTTCTTGCTCTGCATCGGCATTTGCATCTCCAACAACGCCTCCAATTTTTAGGTTTTTTACAGCGGAGCCAGTTACAGAAATGTCAGCAGTATTCGATGCATCGCTATAACAAATAGTTGCATTGTTAGTACAGTTGTCAATAACTACCTGATGTTCAGTGTAGTTGACGGCATGTCCTACAACACCACCAACCATAGTTGATTTGCTTGTTGTATCACCTTCTTTTGCAATTTGCTGAACATCAATAATAACATTGTTGGTACAGTTAGAGACTTGTGCGCCATACAAATTACCAATAAGACCGCCAATACCATAAGCCAAATCGGTAATTACTTCACCTTCGTATTTCACAGTAATAGTTCCCTTTGCCGAGCAGTTTTCGATAGTTGGGGATACGAGGTCGGTATATGTTACCTTACGCGCAAATGCACCGACATTCGGCGTTGTGGTCTCCTCGATAGCTACTCCCATAAGGTGCAAGCCCTTGAACGATGCCGATGTGGTACCGAACAAAGGAGCGGTCAAGCCATTGATTGCATAACCGTTACCGTAGAGTGTATTGGTGTAGTTTACGCCATTGATTGGCTCCCAGTTCTCAGGTGCTTCGATGTCTGCAACCAGTACCGCATCGGTAGCGAGTGGGGCAGTCTCGTCCTCAATCATATCCTTGAACTCTGCCAACTTGTCGGTAGAGTCGATAACGAACAAAGCACCATTAGCCTTGTACTCCAACTCGCCAAAAGAACGCATCTGTCCCGCATTGAGCGGCTTCTCGACCTTATCCTCGGTGGTAGGGTCGTCCTTTGTCGCCTTCACCGTTGCATACATCACCTTGCCCGAAGTTCCCTTCTCAAAGAGAGTAAGGTACAACTCCTTGTACTCGCCCGCAGGAACTACAACATGGATATCCTGCGCAGCCTCGGTAAGTTGCAAACCATTGTCGCCAAACGAGTAGGTGATAATCGGTGTTGCCGTGCCTGTTGGGGTTACAGCACCGGTCTCGAAGTCGATGTCGAATGCTCCTGCGATAGGCGCGCGGTCGATAGTCGATACCTGCACGCGGTCGAGAGTGGCACTACCTTTGAGTCCCAACTTCAAAACAGCAGTCAAGTGGTTGAGCGTCACAGCCTCATTTGCAGGACACTGAGCGTACATCGTGGTAACATTATTACCGAAAGTACCCTCGGTGTGGGTCTGCTCCTTCTCGAATTTCACCTGATTGTCGGCGGTCGCAGGGTAGGCGATACGCCAAGTGTCACCGAGATTTTCGCTCGGAATGGTGAATGTCGCAATGGTCTTATCCTCGTTGAGCAGGGTTTCAGTTGCTTCAACGCCATTGACCGAGATTTTGTCCGTTTCGCTCCAATACATTGGGTACTTGTTGCCCACAGCCGTGCTGATGTGGGTACGCGCCTCCTCGATTGAGAGCGAGATAACGGTTTCTCCTTTGCCGCTTGCACCGCCATTTGCGCCATCTGCGCCATTGCCAAGTTCCACGCCAAGGTCCTTTGTTGGGTCGCTAGCGCAGGCAAATGCTGCCATCGCAACCACAACTGCTATGAAAATTTTTGTCAAATTTTTCATCGTTTTGGTTTTTTAGTTGGTTAATAATTTTGGTTTTATTTTGTGTTAATTTATTGCTTGTAGTAAATCCCGTCATTGCGAGAGCGTTGTCACGGCGCAACAATTATAGGGGTTATAGGGGTTATGGGGGTGATAGGGTGCGCTGTTCTCTTTTTAGTTCTCTGCTCTCAGTTAATCCTGCTCCGCACTCTTTTCTTCCTCGCGGCTCGGCATAGTGCAAACAAGTTTGCCCTCTGCTCTCGCTCCGCATCGTCAGTTCTCCGCTCTCCGTTTCTCTCGTCTGATTGCTGTAACTCTCTGCTATTCAAATAATTAAACCCCAAAATCCCCCCCCCCGAAAAAATCGGGGAGGGGATTTTGTTCCTCCAATGTCGTTATTACGCTACAAATTTATAAATAAATTTCAATAAAACCCAAAGTTGTCCGTTTTTTTGTATCTTTGCGCCAAAGATTAGAGAATTATATGAAAATTGGAGAGATTCAGACGCTGCGTGTGGCGCGTGTATCGGAGTTTGGTCTGTACCTTGCAGACGATGAGGGCAATGAGGTGTTGCTCCCGAACCGCTATGTGTCGCTGACGCAGAAGGTGGACGATGAGGTCGAGGTATTCGTATATCACGACTCGGAGGATAGAATTGTGGCTACAACCGAAACCCCGAAAATCACCGCCGGCAAGTGTGCCTATTTGAAGGTTGTGGATAAGAATATCCACGGTGCATTCCTCGATTGGGGCATCACGGGCAAGGACTTGTTCCTCCCGAACCGCAATCAGCAGGGCGGCGTGGTGGTCGGCTCGTATAAGGCGGTCTATCTCTATGTGGATAACATCACCGACCGTTGTGTGGCAACCTCGAAGTTGAAACAATATGTTAATAATGAGGATATTATCACTCTCGCACCACGCCAGAAGGTCGAGGCGTTGATTGTGTCGGAGAGCGAGATTGGCTATCGTGCAATTGTCGAGAATCGCCATTGGGGAATGATTTACAAAAATCAGTTGTTCCGTGATGTGGCTCTCGGTGATAGAGTCGAAGCGTATGTCAGCCGTATCACTGATGATAACCGCATCGACCTCTCGTTGCAGCAGAAGGGCTTTGCGCAGGTCAAGGACTCAGCAGAGGTGTTGTACGATGCAATCGTAGCGGCAGGCGGAACATTGACTCTTACCGACAACAGTTCGCCAGAGGAGATTAAGGAGCGCCTCAATATGAGCAAAAAACTCTTCAAACGCTCGTTGGGCGTACTTATGAGCCACAACCGTGTTGTTATTGGTGATAACGAAATCAGAATTAAGGAGTAGAGATGTCAGCCATTGCAACCGCCGAGCGTGTATCGCTCGAAAAGTCAGATAACTATGTCTTCCAGCGCTCGGTGCTGGCGTATCATCGTGCAGCGGAGTTGGTCGAGGGCGATGTCCTCGAAATCGGCACCGGCTCAGGCTATGGCGTGGAGATAATCGCTCCGAAGGCTACACGCTACATCTCCATCGATAAGGAGTTACCGGCACAGATAAACCAGCTCGAGAATGTCGAGTATTACGATATGGAGGTGCCACCAATCGGCTTCGAGAACTGCTCGTTCGATGCGGTGGTGTCGTTCCAGGTTATCGAGCATATCGAGGAGGATATCGCTTGTGTGCGTGAGGTGGCACGAGTGCTTCGCCCGGGCGGAAAGTTCGTGGTTTCGACACCCAACGCCCCGATGTCGCTCACTCGCAACCCTTGGCACGTGCGTGAGTATAATGCTGACGAGTTGCGCAACCTGTTGGAGTGCCACTTCTCGAAGGTCGAGGCGTATGGTGTTATCGGCAACGAGAAGATTATGGAGTACTACCGCAAAAACCGCCAGAGTGTGCGTAAAATCACTCGTTTCGATATTCTCGACCTGCAACATCGCCTTCCGCGCAAGTTGTTGCAGATACCGTACGATGTTCTTAATCGCCTAAACCGCAAGTCGTTACACAAGAAAAATACTTCGCTTACTGACTCTATTGTTATGGAGGATTACGCCATCGTGCCGTACGAGGCAGGTATGGAGTGTTTCGACCTCTTTTTCGTTGCTACGAAATAGTTGCACGATATTTGCCTCGTAAGCCGTAGAGATAAAATTTACGGCTTATGAAACGCAAAATCCTAATTACAGCATCAGTACTATTTGCTGTGGGCGTGTGCATTATCGGCTACACGCAGGCAACAACCAAAACCTCCTCCGAAAAGGCTCAACAGCGCGAACAACGACATATCGAGCGTGAAAAACGCCGTGCCGTGCGACAAGCCTCCTATGAGCGATATGTCGATTCGATAGTATTGGCACGAAATTTCCAATTCAACCCTCAATCAATGCAACAGCAGCCCGCAGGGCAGATGCGACTCTTGAATAACCCCAATTTCGGCATACAGGTTTGGGGCAGGGAGGTCGATATTTTTCTACCATACATCAAGGGCGTAACACCTCCTTACTATACCGTAATGCTCAACTACACAATGCCTTCGGTGCAGAAATATATGACCGAGCAGACGCAGGAGGGGTGGCTTGTAACATTTACCTCCTCGCTATTTAGCGGCTCGGACTACGACTTTTCGCTCGAAATCTACACCTCGTCAGGTAGTGCAACACTCACCATCGCCTCGCCGTGGTATCCTGATGTTCAATATGTGGGTGGTATTTCAGGACTTAACTAACGATGGTGCGCATAATACTCTTTGTTGCGATGCTCTTGGCGAGTGTCGCAACACGCGCTGCTGTCGGCGAAACGGACACTCTGTCGAGCGCAAAGGCTAAACGAGAGGCTTGCAAAGCGGCATACGCTGCTGAGATTGACGATATTGTTAAGTCTCGCAACTATATCTTCCGCCCCGTGACGATGCAGAATGTCGTTACGGGCAATACACGCTCGGTATTTGCCTATTACCTCTTTATGGGCGTTTCGGGCGATAAGGTGGTGCTGCATCTGCCCGTAGAGTTTACTTCGTATGTTATCAACACAGTAAATCTCGATGCCTTTATCGAGGGCTATACCGCCACATTCGACAGTGGAAATTGGCGCATAACATTCTCCTTTATGAATGGCTCGGAGCGATGGTTGGCGGAGATTTTTTTGTCGAACATCACGGGGCAAACACGCCTTGCACTCGTTACACCCGAGGGTGTGATGCGCTATCTCGGTACTATCGAGAGTGGTGCAACAATTACCAAGAAAAAACGCAGGAATTAGGGTAGAGTCTACTCCCACAATCGTTGTTGTGGGTTGGGGTAGAGGTTGTAGATTTCGAGCAAAGACTTTACGGCACGGCGAACGGTGTAGGCTGTGCCGCCCTTTTCGCCCGTAAAGTAGGCTATAACCGTCGAGGCGTTGTCAACCAAGAAGTTATTGCGCACGGTATATGCCGTTACGGAGTATTTTGTAGCAAGAGTTATAACCTCGTCTGCCTCACTTGTAACCTGCTCAAAGAGTGCGCGTTGCGACTGCGGAAAACGGTGCTGCATACCCTCGAAAGGCACCACTGCAACAACATGCAGCCCTGCCAACTCCTTGCGTAGAGAGAGGGCGCACTCTGCGGCTGCGAGGTCGAATCCGACCGCCATACCGCACAGAAAGTTGCGATAGCCACGAGCATATAACCCCCTAATAGCAGCCTTCAACTCCTCGTTGCGGCTGCCATCGTAGGTGCGATGCCCTGTGAAGCAGACTGTTATTTCTCTGTCGTAAGCGATAATACCCCATTTTTAGTCCCACAAATATACGAAAAAAAAGAGAGTTTCCGCAGAAACTCCCTCTATAATGCTCTTGTTTTTCAATTAGCAGTTCAACTCCTCGCGCAACTTGCTCAGAAGTCCGAGTGGTGCTGCGGTCGAGAGATTCTTCATCGGCGAGATATGCTTCAACGATGCAACCTCATCGAGCAGTGGCTGCAATGCTAGCTCGAAATATGCAAACGAGCGAGAAATCTGACCTCCGAAGAGCAGACACTCGATATTTAACTCTTCGAGTAGTGGCTTCAATACCGTTGCAAGGGTATTGCCCACGCGGCGGAATGACTCCAACGCCTGCTTGTCGCCCTCGCCACACATACCACCAATCATCGCTACGGTAAGTCCCGCAGGATTATCCTCGCCACGCACCTCTGCGTACGAACGCAAGAATCCGCGCTTCGAGGCATAATCTTCGAGAACTCCGTCCTTGTATGGGCGGTTGTAGATAGATACAGCCGGAGAGCCCATCGGAGAGAACTGAATCTCGCCATTAACGGTGTGCGAAAATCCCGCTCTAAAATGCTAATGGTTAAAAACTTTCTTATTTCTGCCACTTCATTGTGAAGTTGCGGAGTTTGTTGATTGCCCAGCGTGGCAACATATCGCAAATCGGAATAAATGCCCTGCACCACCAATCGGGTACGATGCACAACTTCTTGCGCCACAAGGCACGCAAACCTCGGCGTGCGCAGTAGGCTGGGGTAGAGAGGGCGTGCAACTTCAAGCCGATGCCCTGCCATTTTTTTGTTAAGCCGTAGAGGTCAGTCGCGATGCCCGCAGGACAAACCGCCGTAACCCATACATTCTTATATCGCATCTCCTTGGCATACGTCACCGAGAATGATTTTGTGTAGGCTTTCGATGCGCTATACAGTGCCAAGCCAGGGAATGGCATCCACACCGAGAACGAGGACATATTCAGTATGTAACCTCCGCCACGCTCCGCCATATCGTTACCGAACAATTGGCACAGCACGGTGTAGGTGATATCGTGCAGTGTAATAGTTCGTTTAACTCGCTCGATAGGGGTATTTGAGATGTCGCAGAATGAGAACATTCCTGCGTTATTTATCAGCACATCAACGATATAACCCTCCTCCTTGCACCAGCCGAAGAGTGCCTCTGCTGCACCCTCGACCGCCAAGTCCATAGCCTTCACCACGACCGTTACGCCGTGCTTCTTCTCGATTTCGCTTGCCGCCTCCTGCAATGCGGACTCGCTGCGGCTGACGATAATAAGGTTATATCCGAGGTCTGCCAGCTGCTCGGCATACTGACGACCGATACCAGTCGATGCTCCCGTCACGAGGGCAAGTTTGCCGCCCCTAACAACTTCTCCTTTGCGCATAGATTAGTCGATTTTGGCGAGTTCCTTCCAAACTTTGTCTGGAATTGGCTCCTTGCAGTTGTGGCAGCACTGCATATCCTTCGAGTACATACGCGCGATGCAGTAGTCGCGGTGGTCGCAACCCGAACGGGTCGAGAGGTCGCCCTCCTTCATCTTGTTTACGAAGGCTGGGTCGTTAATCAAGCAACGAGCCATCTGCACCATCTCGAAGCCTGCGTCAAGGACCTTCTCGATGCCCTCACGCGATACGATGCCGCCGACATATACGAGTGGTCCCTTCAACGCCTCGCGGAACTTCTTGGCATTCTCCAAGAAGAAACACTCCTCGAACTTGTAGTCCTTAATCATCCACTTGCCGAACAAATCGACCACAATCTTCTGCAACCACTCGTTCCAAGTCATGTAGTAACTCATTGTTTTGGTCGGAATGCGACCGCGCATAACAGCCATTGGCGCACGCGATACGAAGCCCGAAGTGAGGACAATTCCATTTACATTAAACTTCTCAATCTCCTTCGCTATCTCGATGCTTTCTGGAATTTGAATACCACTCTTGAAGCCGTCTTCCATATTGTGCTTAACGAGTACGGCGGTGTTGGTCTTTGCCGCAGCCTCCATAACCTCCTCCAAGCACATCTTCATAAAGCGCATGCGATTCTCCAATGAGCCTCCGAACTCATCGCGGCGGCGGTTAGTCCAAGGCGAGAGGAACTGCGAGATAAGGTAGCCGTGACCTGCGTGTACCTCTACGCTGTCAAAACCTGCCTCGTGAGCAGTTAATACTGCCTTGCCGAAGTCCTTTGCAGTCTCGCGAATCTCGGCGTGCGACATACGGCGGTGGAAAGTAGGGGAGTAGAGGTTAAAGCCGTGCGATGCCGACACAGGGAAACTTCCTGCGGTAGACCAGTGGGTCATATTTCCGCAGTGTCCAATCTGAATACCGCAAGCAGCACCCTCTGCGTGAACTGCATCGGTGATATCCTTCAACTGCGGAACAATCTCGTCACGCAGCCACAACTGCGAGTTGAACGATACTCCGCTACGGTTGATTGATGCGTAGGCGAGGGTAGTCATTCCGACTCCGCCCTTTGCTACGCTCACATGGTAGTCCTTTAATTGCTGGGTTGGACCGAAGTCCTTGCCCATCGACTCGAACGCTGCCGAACGAATTGTGCGGTTGCGAAGAGTGATGTGCTCGTTGAGTTTGTAAGGTGTAAAGAGTTTCGACTCTTTCAAATCCTTTGCCATATTATTAAGTTTTGGATTTTCTAATTAGTAAATAAACGGAATTATGCGTTTGCGCTTTAATTTTGTGAACTCCTCGCCGAACTCCTCTTCGTAACGCTTGTAGAGGTCGAAGGCACGAGGTGCAAGATTCGCAAATGTCCACCACGCAAATACTACTCCCGCTACCGACCACGAAGCGATGGCGTAGCCTACCCACTCCATAAACTCGCCAAAGTAGTTTGCCGAGGATACATAGCGGAACATACCGCCCTTCGGAATGTAGTGCTTCTTGTCACCCGGTTTGCGCAGGTGGCGGATAATATAGTCGCTGTGGAGGTTGGTCACAAAACCGAACAACCAAACGGCAACGCCGATGTAGATATAAGGTTTGCTAAACCAATCTGTATAGTAATCAGGGAAATAGGTCGGCACGATAAAGAATAACCAGCCACCCTGCATACATGCGTTAAGAGTGTTGAAAGTTGCTCCCATCAACATAATCGACACAGGCATCTTCGAGTTGCCACGAATAAGCAATGGGAAGATGAACGAACGCTGGAAGTAGTGAATCTGAATAATCGAGAAGAGCACCATCGGAGCCAACTCGGTTGTCATACCTCCCAAGTACCACAATACCCACATCGCGATAAATACGGGAGCCTCCATCAGCACCCAAGCCACTCTGTTTGGTACAGGGAATCCGAATTTCGGGTTATAGAGGTAGCCATAGCCAGCCTTTACAAAGTGCAGAGCGATAAATACTACGAGTGCCGTAGTCGCCATAATTGCCAAAAATAGGTTGTAAGTAGAGAGTTCTATCATACTTATTGGGGTCTTAAATTCTCGCAAAAATATAAATTTTAATTTATAAAACACCTAAAAATGTCCAAAAAACAACATTTTAGGTTTATTATACATTGAAAAGGAAGTGCATTATATCTCCGTCCTCGACAATGTACTCCTTGCCCTCGACACCTATTTTTCCTGCATCGCGGCAAGCCTTCTCCGAGCCAAGCGACACATAGTCGGCATACTTGATAACCTCGGCACGGATAAATCCCTTCTCGAAGTCGGTGTGGATAACACCAGCTGCCTGCGGAGCCTTTGTACCCTTGCGGTAGGTCCAAGCACGCGACTCATCTGCTCCCGTAGTGAAGAATGTTTCGAGTTCGAGCAACTTGTACGCCGCCTTAATCAGACGATTTACACCCGACTCCTCCAAGCCCATATCCTCCAAGAACATCTGACGCTCCTCGTAGGTCTCCAACTCGGCAATATCGGCTTCGGTAGCCGCTGCCACGATAAGCATCTCGGCATTCTCGTCAGCGATAGCAGCCTTTACCGCTTCGGTGTGAGTATTACCCGATACGGCACTCTTTTCATCTACATTGCAGACATAGAGTACGGGCTTGTCGGTCAAGAGATTAAGGTCGCTAACCGCTTTGCGCTCCTCCTTATCTAGTTCGAGCGTGCGGGCGCACAATCCCTGCTCCAATACCTCCTTATAGCGCACAAGAATATCGTACTGACGCTTTGCAATCTTGTCGCCACCAGTCTGTGCTTGCTTGGCAACTTTGGCGATACGGTTTTCGATTGTTTCGAGGTCTTTGAGTTGCAACTCCGTATCGATAATGCCTTTGTCGCGCACAGGGTCTACCGTACCATCGACATGGGTGATGTTGTCGTTGTCGAAGCAACGCAACACATGGATAATGGCGTTGGTATTGCGGATATTCGCAAGAAACTTATTACCAAGACCTTCGCCCTTCGATGCGCCCTTCACAAGACCTGCAATATCGACAATCTCGATAGTTGTAGGGATTACGCGCTTCGGGTTGTCAATCTCCGCCAACTTGACGAGTCGCTCGTCAGGTACGGTTATAATGCCGACATTCGGCTCAATAGTACAGAATGGGAAGTTTGCCGACTGCGCCTTTGCGTTCGACAAACAGTTGAAAAGTGTCGATTTACCAACATTTGGAAGTCCGACAATACCACATTGTAAAGCCATATTTAGTTTCTATTTATATAATTCGTTTAGTATTTGTGCCAATCGCAATCCTCCCGAAAGCAGTCGCTGCTCGACCATGGGGGCGTAGTAAGCCACATAGTCGTAGGAGAGTCGCTGCTTTTCGGGCGAAGCCTTATAAATTTCGGTTGCGAGGGCGTGGCTCTCGTTGAGCCAATCTCGCGGTTCGCCTTTGGCGATTTCCGCCTTACGCTCTGCCGTGCAGTGGCGGTTAAGTTGCTGCTCCCACTCGGTGTAACTCCACTTGTGTGCCGCCTCGACAAGTGCCGTATCCCACAACGAGTGCAACTTTGTATCTTTGTTGAAGAACTTGACAATAACCTCGTTGCCCCCTCTGTCGCTCAAATGACCTGCATGCATCGGGCAGTGAATATCGCCTACGAGATGTATCAACATGCGCAAGCGCACATTCTCCTGCTCGGGGGAGAGTTTGCCACTCTTCAACTCTGCAACGATACCGTTTATGGCGGTCACGACATCGCCCTTCTCGTTCTTGGGCATGGTGTCGTAGGTGTAACCCTCGTCTACATTTGCGTAGTGCCATGTCTTTGTATAGCGGTATTGGTCGGAGTAACTCGCATTGTCGAGCCAGTTGGCATAGTAGACCAACGAGTGACCTCCGAGAGCCTTTACAACCTTCTGATAGGCTTCGGGCGTGAGGTTACATTCGGCGATATACGCCACTACATCATGCCCCTTCTGCCCCCAACCGAACGAGGGAAGGTAGGATAGGGTAGCAACCGCTATTATAAGCAACCTTTTTATATTCATATACCTCTAATTCTCAATTCTCAATTAACCCCTCTTTGAGGGCTTTTCTTCCTCGCGGCTCGGCATAGTATGCAAGCACCCTCTGCTCTCGCTCCGCAGCGTCAGTTCTCAATTTGAATTATTGGTTCATCGTAACGAGGAACTCCTCGTTCGTACGAGTCAGTGTCATCTGCTTTTCGAGGAACTCCATCGCCTCGACAGGTGTCATATCCGAGAGGTACTTGCGGAGTACCCAAGTGCGCTGCATAACCTCACGCGAGAGGAGCAAGTCCTCACGGCGGGTACTCGATGCCACAACATCAACAGCAGGGTAGATACGCTTGTTTGCGATACGGCGGTCGAGTTGCAACTCCATATTACCCGTACCCTTAAACTCCTCGAAGATAACTTCGTCCATCTTCGAGCCTGTTTCGATAAGGGCGGTAGCGATGATTGTCAGCGAGCCCTTCTCCTCGGTGTTACGCGCAGCACCGAAGAAACGCTTTGGCTTGTGGAGTGCGTTGGCATCGACACCTCCCGACAACACCTTACCCGATGCGGGTTGTACGGAGTTGTAGGCACGCGCCAAGCGAGTAATCGAGTCCAAAAGAATCACCACATCGTGTCCGCACTCAACCATACGCTTTGCCTTCTCCAAGACCATCTCGGCAACCTTTACATGGCGTGAAGCCTGCTCATCGAAGGTCGAAGATACCACCTCCGCTTTGACATGACGCGCCATCTCGGTAACCTCCTCTGGTCGCTCGTCAATCAGCAGTACAATCATATATACCTCGGGGTGGTTGTCGGCAATGGCGTTGGCAAGACTCTGCAAAATCATGGTCTTACCGGTCTTTGGCTGTGCCACGATAAGGGCACGCTGTCCCTTGCCGATAGGGGAGAATAGGTCTACGATGCGGTTGGTCATTGTGTTGTGACCTGCACCCGTAAGGTTAAACTTCTCGCTTGGAAAGAGTGGTGTCAGATACTCGAACTGCACGCGGTCGCGGATAAAATCGGGCTTCAAGCCGTTGATCTTCGTTACGCGAACAAGTGGGAAGTAACGCTCTCCCTCCTTTGGTGGGCGGATAACTCCTGCTACGGTGTCGCCGGCCTTCAAACCGAAGAGTTTAATCTGCGATGGCGATACATATATATCATCGGGGGAGTTCAAGTAGTTGTAGTCTGCCGAGCGAAGGAATCCGTAACCATCGGGGATAATCTCCAATACACCCTCGCCATAGACATCTGCCGTAAAGTCATCTTTGGTAATAGGTCTGTCAGCCTTATCCTCTTGTTGCGTTTCGGTTGTAGCCTCCTGCGATGCAACCACTTGTGGCGCAACCTCAGTCGGAGCAGTAACCTCCTCTACAACGGTACTTTTTGGCTTGCGACCGCGCTTCTTTGGCTGTGGAACAACCACCTCTGCGCTCTTCTCCTCGACAGTAACACTTGGCGCAACCTCGACAGGCTTCTCCACCTCTGTCTCCTCTACGCTCTCCTTCTTCACTGCCTCTACTCGTACCGAGCCGAGACGAGCGCGCTTGCGCTTTTGCGGTGCAGGAGCAGGAGCGGCATCTACTGTTGCAACCTCCTCTTTTGGGGAGTCGGCAGCCTCCTCGTTTGTTACAAACGAAGATATGCGGGCAATCAACTCCTTTTTCGATAATTTTTCCTCTGTGATACCGAGCACCTTCGCAATTTCGCGCAACTCGGCAACTGTTTTGCCTTGAATAGCAATCAAATCCTCCATAATCTCAATTTTCTGCGATTGTTCATCGGTCGAACGATCGATGGTCATACGGGCAGTTCCTTTCAATAATGATGCCCCAATGACGGGGCAAATATAGTACTTTTATTGTAAATAAAAAATAATTTTGCCCGAAAACATCACAAACAACCCTCCGCAGATATTTTTCCTGCGAAGGGTGTACCAAAACCGACCACTAAAAGCCTTTAATATGTTCGTAGTTGGAAGACAATCTTATTGCAGTATAACTCGCCCTCGTGCAGAAGAATCGATGGGAAATCGGGTTGATTTACCGCATCTGGGTGCGTTTGGCACTCGATAGCCACACCTGCATAATCCTCGTAGCGACTGCCCGACTTGGTGATAGGACAACCTCCCGAAAGCCAATTACCCGTATAGACCATACAACCCGGTTGTGATGACAAAATTTTTACAAGGCGACCTGTCTTCTCGCAGCGCAACTCGCCAACCTCACCGAGGATATTCTTCTGCCAACCGTCCACCACGAAGAAGTGGTCGTGACCACGGAACAAGTCAATATGGTTGAATATCGAGCCTATATCCTTGCCCAAACGGTTCCAATCGGTGAAGTCCTGCGCCGAGCCCTTCATCGGAAGCAACCTGCCCGTAGGTATCTGCACCTCGTTCGCCTCCAAAACATACGAGGCGTTGAGTTTCAGTTCGTGGTCGAGCACCGAGCCACTCGCCTCACCCGCCAAGTTCCAATAGACATGGTTTGTGAGGTTTACAGGGGTTGTGCCATCGCTCTTTGCGAGGTAGGTAATTTCGAGGTTGTTCTCGTCATCAAAGTCGTAGATTGCCTCGATTGTAACCTCGTGCGGATAGCCTTGGTCGCCATCTTCCGACACAAGCGAGAAGATCACACGATTGGTCTCCACACGCGACTCCCATAACTTGTTGGCATAGCCCTTCGTGCCACCGTGAAGGTGGTTAGGACCATTATTCACTTCGAGGCGATACTCCACGCCCTCAATAGTCATCTTGCCACCTGCAACGCGGTTTGCCACGCGACCTACCGATTTACCGCTTGCAGCACCATCGCCGAAGTAACTCATTGGGTCGCGGTAGCCGAGCACCACATCGTCAATCTTACCATTGCGGTCGGCATACTTTACCGACACGATGGCTGCGCCTATATTTGTGAGTTGCACCTCGCTGCCAAGCGAATTTTTCATCGTATAGATGATTATCGCTTCGCCCTCGGGGGTTACACCCCAAACATTCTGTTCTATAGTCATAGACCGAATTAAGAATTAAAAATTCCTTTAATTGACAACTGTCAATTACTCTAATGGTTTTACATTTGCCAAGAGGTAGTCGATGCGCTTCATGCACTCTTCCTTGCCGATAAACGAGGTTACATCGTACATACCAGGACCCTTGCCTGCACCAACCAAAGCCAAACGCAAAGTGTTCATAATCTGTCCCATGCCGTACTCCTTCTCGGTAATCCAAGCGTGAACAATCTGCTCGGTATTCTCCAACGAGAAATCCTCAATCTGCGCCAGCACCTCGCGCAACTCCGCCAAGCGGGCAGGATACTCGCCCTTCCAATACTTCTTCAACTGCTTCTCCTCGTACACGGTAGGAGCAACAAAGAAGTAGGAGGTCAAATCCCACAAGTCGCTGACAAATGTCGCACGCTCCTTCATAATGAAGGCAGCCTTGCCTGCCACTTCGTCAGATACCTCGATGCCATGTTCACGAAGAATTGGTTGGTAGATTGCGCTCAACTCCTCGGCTGTTTTGTGGTGCATATACTGCGCGTTAAACCACTTTGCCTTATCGGGTTGGAAGCGTGCGCCAGCCTTCGATACACGGTCGAGCGAGAATGCATCAATCAACTCCTGCATCGAGAAAATCTCCTGCTCCGTACCCGGATTCCAGCCGAGCAGTGCCAACATATTTATAAATGCCTCGGCAAAGTAGCCGTCTTCACGATAGCCACGAGCCGTTTCGCCCGTAGTCGGCGATACCCAATGGAGAGGGAAGACAGGGAATCCCATCTTGTCACCATCGCGCTTCGACAACTTACCACCGCCCGTAGGTTTCAGCAAGAGTGGCAAGTGAGCAAACTCAGGCTGCGAGTCAGTCCAGCCGAATGCCTTGTACAAAAGGTAGTGCAATGGCAACGATGGCAACCACTCCTCGCCACGAATAACATGCGAAATCTCCATCAAGTGGTCATCGACGATATTTGCCAAGTGGTATGTTGGCAACGCATCTACCGACTTGTAAAGCACCTTATCATCGAGTGTTGCGGTATTAACCTCCACATCGCCACGAATCAAGTCGTGCATCTTGACAATCTCGTTCTCAGGCATCTTGAAGCGGATAACCCAGATGTCGCCACGAGCAATACGCTCCTCGACCTCCTCCTTCGGGAGCGAGAGCGAAGTCGGCAAGGTAGTGCGAACTTTGAAGTTATAGGCAAATGTTTCGCCACGGCTCTCATACTCCTTGCGTAGAGCATCTAACTCCTCCGAGGTATCGAAAGCGTAGTAAGCCCAACCTGCTTCAACAAGTTGTGTTGCATATTTCAGATACAACTCTCGGCGTTCGCTCTGACGATATGGTGCGTGAGGTCCTCCCACACCTACACCCTCGTCAATCTCGATACCGCACCATTTGAGCGACTCGATAATATAATCCTCTGCACCCGGCACGAAACGCTGCGAGTCGGTATCCTCGATACGCAAAATCATCTTGCCACCATGACGGCGTGCAAAGAGGTAGTTGTACAATGCGGTGCGCACACCGCCGATATGAAGTGGTCCCGTAGGACTTGGCGCAAAGCGCACACGAACTTCTCTATTCATTCGAAAATTAAAAATTAAGAATTAAAAATTCCTTTAATTGTCAGTTTTTATCTCCATAAATTATGTGGATAAACTCCCTCCTCAATCAACTTTTCAATCTTGGCAACCAACATCGGCTTATCCTCCTTGTAGGTTACGCCAAACCACTGCGCAGTGGTCGAAAGCACCTTCATGCGGGCAACACCGCCACCAACGAGTTTATTCACCATCAACGGAATAAAGAACTCCGCTTTGAGGTTGGTCTTCACATCTTCCGATGCGAGGAACTTCGTAAACTCCTTTTCCGAGTGCGCAAAGTAGTCTGGTGTGAAGCCAAAGAAGTTCATCGATACTGGAGTATTCTCTTCGAGTGCCACATCATCGCCAAGATCGTGGAATACGATTGTACCCTCGGCATTGCGCTCAATCTTAGTACGCTCAACCATCGAGGTAAGCATACGATTCTCATCGATGGTACATACACCGCGCGACACTGTTCCGTTATCCGACAATGTCTTGTTTACCTCGTAGCCCACCATTGCATACTCGCCAGTTGCGCCATCGAGCTGCGAGAGATACTCACCCATAACACGATAGGCATCAGCACCATAGAAGTCATCAGCATTGATAACTGCAAATGGTTCATGCACAACCTTTGCACCCATCATCACTGCATGGTTTGTACCCCAAGGCTTCTCACGACCTTCGGGAACAGTGAAGCCCTCAGGCAGGTAGTCAAGTTCCTGATATACGAAATCAACTTCGATGCGACCACCGAAACGCTCCGGCGTAAACATCTCCTTAAACTCCTTCTCGAACGAGTGGCGGATAACGAATACCACCTTACCAAATCCTGCGCGAATTGCATCGTAAATCGAATAGTCGATAATTGCTTCGCCGTTAGGACCAACTCCGTCCATCTGTTTCAACGAGCCATAGCGCGAGCCCATACCTGCGGCAAGCACCAAAAGTGTAGGTTTTACCATAGTTTTCTATCTGTTAAATTGTGTAATTTTCCGAAAATGAGTATTAAATACTCACAAAGATAGATATTTTCTGTGAAACAAAAAAGAGGAAACCGAAATTTCCTCTCTTAAATTGCATTGGTTGCCCGTATGTTACTCTGCGCGAGCCTTGAACTCTGCTACAACATCACCGAAAAGGTCCTTTGCTACGACACTAATTTCGGCATTAGGGTCGGCAGGAACATATCGCCAAATATGATTGCTTCGTTTCGGAGTCTGCCAGTTGGCTTTGTAGAGTCTCTCGCCCTTTGGCATCTCGCCTGCTTCGCTCTTCTCCAATACAGGCCAGTACCAATCGCGGAATTTAAGGTCGTAGCAACGATTCTTCACTTCGCCCTTGCCGCCAGTACTCTCGGTGAATTCGCAACTATATGCACCCCAGATATTTACAAGTATCGCAGGCTTATCCTCGGCGGTGGCAGCCTCTTGCTCCGAAGAGTACTTGTTCTTGGAGCCTGTGCGCGATGTGATAGGGTAGTTCCACTTGTGCTCTCCGTTGTCGTAGATGCGATAATGTGCCCCCTTGTTGTCTCCGTATGGAACATAGGTGCGCGAGACTTTATTATCCTTGAAGAGGTACTTTGCAATTGCCGCAGGTGCGCCTGTGCAGTTGTCGTAGGTGTACCACGCTGTACCTGCACCCGAAGGGTGAATAAATTGCATGTAAGGCTTGTCGTTTACAACCTTTTTGAGCAGATGGTCGGTGTGGTGGTGACCGATAAGAGCCATAACCTCGTAACCCTTGAAATTCTCCATAAATCTGTCGGTATCCAACATCTGTCGCTTGCCGTTGAAACTATATATTGCACAGTGGGCAACGACTACAATGCGGTCGATTTTCGAGCGGTCGAGGGCTGCAATATCTTGCGAGAGCCAATTGTGCTGATACTCACATAGTTTGTACCAGTAACCTTTGGTCGCGTTAGGATCTTTGGTTGCACCATAATCCTTGGTAATAACAAAGGTGTTGTCCACCACGACATAGTGGTCACGACCGATTGTGAATGAGTAGTACTCCGGACCGAGGTCATCGTTGTAATCTTTACGCGAGAGATATACCGTCTCCTCGTCAAATATCTCGCCCTTTGGAGCCTGATTGTGGTCGTGGTTTCCTATGGAGTTGAATATCGGGCAATCGACATCAGTATCCTCCATATAGTTCTTCATCGAGTAACCCTCGGTGCGCTCCTTCCAGCCCGGACGGGAGCCCGGCTGTGTCATATCGCCCAACGATACCACATATACTCGTCCCTCGCTATTCTCGACCTCCTCGCGCAGAGTCGGAACAAGTGTAGTGCAGTAGCGTTCGCGGTCGTCTTTGTGGTTGCGCTTGTTGAAACCACCGCAGACATGCGTATCGGCAATTGTGAGTATTGTATATACGCTCTGATCAACCTTCGAGAGTTTGAAATCGTAGGTCGCCTTTTTATTCTTAGGGTCTATGCGTTTGTAGAACTGCGGAGCATTGCCCACACGCTCCACCTCGTAACCCGAAGGAATCGAGATATGTACAAATTGGCAGTGCGGATCCTTGACATTTGTCGGTAGGGAGTACAAGCCTTTTGCATCGGTTTTGGTCAGGTTGATGCCATCGGTAACTGCCACACCAGCAATGCCTTTGCCATCGCAGGTTACACTGCCTGTTACCGCCTTCTTTGCCGCCAAAACGGGTAGCGTGCCTACGCAGAGCGTGGCAATAATCGTGAGAATAAGGTTTTTTGTTTTCATTTTGCTAAGCATGTTATAGGTAAACTGTTGCTGCAAAGATAAATAAAAAACTGAAAAGTAAAACCTGAAAGTGAAAAACTTTTCAATCAGTTAGTAGTTAGTAATGGAGAAAAAACTGAATTTTAGAAAATTGAGAGACGAGGAATAATTCACTGCCTTGAATCTCTCTCGTCCCTCATTTAATTAATTTTCGAAGTTGTAACCTCCTATATATCGGGAATACTTGTTCCAATTTTCTGCGCTTTTGTAAGCCTCCACCGAACTCTGTGGTACATATATTATAGAGCCAATAGGCTTATCTTCTCCATTGTCGGAGTTGTCAAAAACGCTCACTCCCAATGTCGGTGGAGTCTCGGATTTGCAATATACCTTTTCTAAACTCTCGCAGTAGTAGAATGCGTAGTCTCCGATAGACTCTACCGATGCAGGAATTGTAACCTCTTTCAGCGAGAATGACTCGTAGAAGGCATCTGCGCCAATCTGCTTAACTCCATCTTCAACAGTGTATGTGCTGATACCATTGGGCGCAAACTTCGCCAATACTCCATCGATAATCAGGCAACGATTATCGCTCGATGCAAACTTGCCTTTGAAGTTGGAGAGACTACTGCAACCACTGAATGCATAGTCTCCAACCGTCTCTACGCTGTTAGGGAGTGTTATCTCCTCCAAGCGGTTGCAATATGCAAATGCAGATGAGCCGATTGTGGTTACGCGCTCGGGTATATTGATACTGGTGAGGTATACGCAACTTGCAAATGCATAATCGCCAATGACGGATACACTCTTGGGGAGAGTCACCGTTTCGAGAGTCTCGTTCCCGTAGAAAGACTCTGCTCCAACAGAGGTTACAGTTCTGTTGAAGGTGATAGTTCCCACTCCGTTCTCATAGACATTCGATACAATCTCCTCGGTGAAAAGATTGGGGTCGGTTATGGTGACAGCCTTTCTGTCTACGGTGGTGTAGAGTATGGTTACCCCACCAGCATTGGAGTCGTATTGCTCAATTGTCAGTACTCCGAACATGTCGGGAATAGCACTCTGTACGGTGATGCTGCCGTTGCGGGTAACACCGGTGTTATTCTCTGTTACCGAGAATGTTAGTGTTTGTTTGCCGGACTTGCCGTTAGGATTTTTTACGGTAATCCAGTCGCAGTCGCTTGTCGCACTCCAAGTATCAGACGACTTTACGGCAACGGAGTAGTCTGACTCGTCAAACCAAATCTCAAAATGGTCTTGCGACACTTCAAAATAGGGCGCAGAGGGGCTGTCGTTATTGCAACCCATAGCCAAAACGCCCACTACAAGTAATAGAAAAATTCTTTTCATGGGTAATGATTTATATGTTAAACAATAAAAAGTAGTATTACCTACCTAACTATTCGCAAATATAGTAGTTTTATAACAAAAACAACTACTTTTTCAAAAATAATTCGTATCTTTACCGAGTTAATTTGACTTTATTTGAGATGAGACTATTCAAGAGTATAAGTTCGTGGTTTGGCGGGCTATTTCGTAAGCGCAGGGTTGCGATGTTCGATCGTGGCGAGGAGCAGTGGCATGCCGACCTTTCGCCGACATCGATGACCGCAATAGCAATTGCCGTGGTAACGCTTGTATTTGGCGTTCTGCTGATTCTTGTCGCCTATACGCCACTTCTCGACCTGATGCCGGGTTATCGCACCAATGCTGGTCGTTCGCGCGAGATGCTTATTCGCAGCATTGTGCGCATCGACTCGTTGGAACGCAAGATGAACGATATGCTAACTTACAACGAGAATCGTATCTTGGTGGTGAGTGGTAAAACTCCTGCTATGCAGTCGGTGAAGAATGACTCGTTGCAACGCAATAAGGCTTTTGTTGCCCCTTCGAAGGCAGACTCGCTGTTGCGCCAAAAGATAGAGAACGATGAACGCTATCGCCTGAATGGAACAAAGAGTAACGCCATGGTGCAAAACTCGCTGAATGCGGTATCGCCGATGTATGGCATTATCTCCGAGCGATTTAACTCGAAGGAGTTGCTCGGTGTCCGCATCAATGGAGCGCGCGATGCGCAGGTAACGGCAATTGCCGATGGTGTGGTTGTTTTGAATAATTGGTCTCCCGAGACGGGGTATTGCGTTGTAATTCAGCACAAAGATAACTACATATCGGTATATCGCCACATGTCGGGAGTGCTTCTATCGAATGGAGAGCGTGTGCAGGCATCGCAAGCGATAGGTTATGCAGGAAGCGACAAAGAGGAGGAGTTATCGATGCTTGAATTTGAACTCTGGCGCGATGGCAAAGCGGTAAATCCGGAGTTATACATTATATTTTAGGTAGCCTAAATATGATGTATAATCGAGAATTGAGAATGTAGAATTAAAAGTACTCTATTTATTATTAAAATTAAAATAATATAAACAAAAACGATTTATCGTTTTTACCATTAATTTTCAATTCTCAATTAAATGAATGAATATATGAAGCAACGACTTACAATACTTGGTTCGACCGGCTCGATAGGTGTTCAGACGCTCGATATAGTGCGCGAAAACCCCGACCGCTTCGAGGTGATGTCGCTTACAGCACATAGCAACTGGCAACGATTGGCGGAGCAGGCTATCGCCTTCGATGTAGATACGGTGGTTATTGGTGATGAACAATACTACAAACCCCTCAGCGAGGCTCTTGCAAAATACCCGATAAAGGTCTTTGCGGGCGATGATTCGATTGCAGCCGTAGCCTCGGCAGGAAATTGCGACATTGTGGTAAACGCCTTGGTTGGTTATGCTGGTTTGGTGCCTACGGCTCGTGCTATCGAGGCGCACAAGCGCATCGCATTGGCAAATAAAGAGACCTTGGTGGTGGGCGGTGCTACGATTATGCCGATGGCTATTAAGCACAAAGCCCCTATCTTGCCGATAGATTCCGAACACTCGGCAATATTTCAGTGCCTTATGGGCGAGCACTCGCCACTGCGTCGTCTGATTATCACTTGCAGCGGTGGCGCATTGCGTGATGTGCCGAAGGAGAAGTTGGCAGACATAACCGCCGAGCAGGCTCTGCGTCATCCTCGTTGGGATATGGGCGCAAAGATTACTATCGACTCGGCAACGCTTGTAAATAAAGGCTTCGAGGTTATCGAAGCGCATTGGTTGTTTGGTACGCCTGCTGAGAAGATTGATGTGGTGATACACCCCGAGTCGATAATCCACTCTATGGTGGAGTTCGAGGATGGCTCTATTAAGGCTCAGATGGGTGAGCCCGATATGCGCACCCCAATCAGCATTGCGCTGATGTATCCGGAGCGTGCAGTGCGCAACACACCGCCTTTCGACTTTACGAGAAACTCCTCGCTTACCTTCCGTGAGGTGGATAATGAGAAGTACCCTGCACTCGGCATCGCCTACGACTGCTTGCGCCGTGGAGGCTCGGCAGCGGCTACGATGAATGGTGCAAATGAGGTCGCTGTGGCTGCATTTCTCAAAGGGCAATGCAGATATACGGATATTGTCGGAGCTATTGAGTATGCCCTCGTGAAGGCTCAATTTTCGGCAACGCCTTCGCTTTTGGACTACGCCACAATTGATGCCGAGTCGAGGCGATTGGCAAAGGAGTTCTTGAAGTTGTAACGATGTTTGAGAGTAGAGATATAGAGAGGTTTGCTGTTCGCCTTGCCTACTACCTTGTGACACTTGTCTGTTTGGGAGTGTTGGCGTGGGCGTTGTATTACGCCTATCTCTATTTCAATATTCCGCTTGCTCTTTGGGTGTTTC
>JAZRJD010000047.1:0-5571 GCA_045645625.1 Alistipes sp. | reverse complement strand
GCTCGGCATAGTGTGCAAGCACCCTCTGCCCTCGCTCCGCAGCGTCAGTTCTCAGTTAATCCTGCTTCGCAGTCTTTTCTTCCTCGCGGCTCGGCATAGTGTGCAAGCACCCTCTGCCCTCGCTCCGCAGCGTCAGTTCTCCGCTCTCAGTTTATTCTCCCCACTCGTATCGTTTGCCTTCGATGCCGAGCATCGCCACGACACGCTCGGTAACGGTGCGGCAGAGAGCCTCAATGTCGCAAGGGCGCGAGTAGAACGATGGCGTAGCGGGCAGAATCACTGCTCCCGCCTCGGTCAGGGTTGTCATATTGCGCAGGTGGATAAGCGAGTAGGGTGTTTCGCGAACAACGAAAATCAACCTTCTACGCTCCTTCAACATCACATCGGCGGCACGCTCAATCAGAGTCTGCGACACGCCCGAGGCGACACGCCCGATGGTGCCGACACTCGAAGGTACAACCACCATCGCGTCCCAACGCGCCGAGCCGCTTGCCGGTGAGGCGAACATATCCCCATTCTCGAAGACCTCAATCTTCTCGGAACGGGGTATCTCCTCCCCCTCGTGAGCCACAACTGCACGGGCATTTGTGCTGTAAATCAGTGCTATGCGCTCCACCTCTGCGCTCTCGACCAACATTGTCAAGAGTTGTCGCGCATAAATCGCACCACTTGCTGCCGTTATTGCCACTACAACCCTCATTATAACTCTATTGCTTTACATTTAAGACCAAGTTTTTTGATATGCTCCAAAGTCTTTGGCAGGGCATAACTCATATTGGCAAACGACTTCTCGCTGTCGTGGAAGAGGATTATCGAGCCCGCTTTGATATATGGCAATACGCCATTCAGGCACATCTCTCCCGTGATTTTGCGGTTATAGTCGCGCGAAACGATGCTCCACATCACAATTTTGTACTGCTTTGCCACGGAGCGCAACTGCGAAGGTGTTACTCGGGCGTATGGTGGACGAAAGAGGTTGCTATGCACAATATCGGCAGCAAAGGCTATATCCTCCAAGTAGCGTTCGAGCGACATCAGAGCCCCCTTTTGGTGCGAGTAGGTGTGGTTGCCCACGCGATGACCATCTGCCAAAATTTTGTCGTAGAGGTCGGGGTACATCTCTGCATTTTTGCCCAAGACAAAGAAGGTCGCCTTGGCATCATATCGCTTCAATGTTGCCAATATCCACTCGGTAATACCGGGTGTAGGACCATCATCGAAGGTGAGATAGACTCCTCGCTCGTCCTCGATCTCCCAAATCAAATCGGGGAGCATCTTGCGTATGAATTTAGGAACTCTGATTTTCATGGCTACACCTCACTTCTCTAACTCACCTGCAAATATATGTATTTTATCGCAAAAATTTTGCTGTTGCACAAAATATGCATAACTTTACGACATAATTTTGTGCGATTATGAGGCTTTTTACACATATCTTTATTGTCGTAGCGACACTCCTCTCTGTCGTGTCGTGCGACAGTTTCCGCTCACTCACAGGTACGAAAAAGACGGCACAGGGCTCTCCGTACGAGGTGCTTGTGGTGTGCGATGGTCGCGAGTGGGAGAGTGCTCTCGGCGAGGAGTTGCGCTCCGTGCTCGAAACACCTGTCGAGATGCTTAACCAGCGAGAACCGATGTTCGATGTGGTGCGCATCACGGCACGCGACTTCAAACATCTGCTACCCTCGTATCGCAACATCTTGAAGGTGCTCTGCTCTCCAAAGGTGGAGCAGACCGCCATACTTGCCGAGTACGATGTGGTGGCATCGCCACAGATTGTTCTTACATTTCAGGGCAACTCAATAGCGGCGATGGTGGAGTATTTGAAGCAGAATGGCAGCGCCCTCTTGCAGGTACTCGAAATCGCCGAGCGCAACCGCACCGTGGAGTTTGCGAAGAAGCAGGGCTCGAAGGCGTTGGCAAAGATGGTGCGCGAGGAGTTCGATATCGATATGCCGATTCCTAACGGCTATATCTTCCGTGCCGAGGGCGATGATTTTATCTGGATATCGAACGAGTATCCTGCGGCAAGTCAGGGATTTTTTATCTACACGCACCCCTTCAATGGCAAGTTGAGCACCTCGGTTGAGGCACTTGTGAAGGCTCGAAACGGTGCAGCCAAGCGCATACCGGGACCGAAAGATGGCTCCTATATGACCACCGTAAGTCGTATTCCGAATGTCGAGGACGATGGGTATGTGGAGTTTCTGCCACAGCGCAAGGTGGTGAAGATAAATGGTCGCGAATGGATTGAACTGCGCGGCTTCTGGGAGGTCGAAGGCGACTTTATGGGTGGTCCGTTCGTCAGTTACACTACCCTCGATGAGCGCGAGGGTGAACTGCTCACCATCGACTGTTATGTCTACTCGCCAAAGTATGGCAAGCGTAACTTCCTACGACCACTCGAACACCTTGTATATGGGGTGTCGTTTCCAAAAGATGATAATTAACCATTAATTAAATAGAATGATGAAAAAGATTTTTACACTTATCGCAGCCCTCCTCTGCTTTGTGGCAGTAGTCGAGGCGCAAAACCAAGTACAACCTCTGCCAAAGATGTTTGCACATCGTGGCTGTCATAGCAAAATTGTTCCCGAAAACTCTATTGCAGGTGTAGGTCGCGCGGCTCGTCACGGCTATATGGGTATTGAGTGCGATGTAAAATACACCAAAGATGGCAAGATGGTGATTATGCACGACAGAACAATCAACCGTACTTGTCGCAATGCCAGCGACTACTCGAAGATTAGAGGGAAGGTCAAAGTTGCAGACCTCACTTTCGATGAGTTGCGTGAAAATTATGTGTTGGAGTCGCCACGCGCAGAGTATCGCACCCCTGTTCCAACTTTGGAGGAGATTTTGTTGGAGTGCAAAAAACATGATATCGTGCCTATGCTTCATTCCAGCATCGTTGAGTCGTATCGCCTTGCTCAAAAAATTATGGGCAATAACTGGATTTGCTTTACTGACGATGTAGAGGCTATCAAGGAGTGCCGTAAGTTCTCAAAGTGTCTGATTTTGTATTCAATCAGACCTAAGACTGCCGAGACGGCTTTTGAGGTTTTACCGCAACTTGGAGGAAAGGTTGGAGTATCGTCAATGCAACGCGAGGCTCTTACCCGTGAGCGTATTGCTCGTCTTCGCGAGAAGGGTTATGAGGTGCAGGCATCGGTTTACTACGCTCCTCGTGAGGTCTATGCTTTGCGTGATGGCGCAACAATACTTCTGACGGACTTCTCTATTATGCCCGATCCAAACAATAACCCTGTGAAGGTTGTGGAGGTTGAGCCTCAGACCTTGGCGCAGGGTGCTACACTCAAATTCACTGCCGATGAGAAGGTGCGTGATGGAGCCGCTGCTATCGAGATTGAGTTTGAGGGAGTTATCGAAATTGCCTTCGACAAAAAGCAGGACTTTTACACTCTCTACAACACGGGTAAGTATTGCGACCGTGTAGGTATGCGCTTTATCAATCGCAAGGGTATGGTTGCCATTCATGGTGTTGAGGAGAGTAAAATTAAGTCTGCAAAGGTCTATTTCTATAACTTCTCGGAGTAGTACACTCAGATATTAGTTGGGAATAATCTCCTTTGTGAATTAGGAGCATAGAGATTAAAATTTCTATAATTTTCAATTGTCAATTGTCAATTGTCAATTTTATTTCTATCTTTGCAGCCGGAAATTTCTAATATATAAAAATATAGTACTATGACAATTACAGCAGCTGATATTAAAATCGGTATGTGTATCGAAATGGACGGCAAGACATTTCTTGTTGTCGATTTCCAGCACTGCAAGCCGGGCAAGGGTCCCGCTTTTGTTCGTTCGAAGTTGAAGAACTTGGAGAATGGTCGCGTTCTCGAAAATACCTTCTCTTCGGTAGGTATCAAAATCGAGCAGGTACGCGTAGAGCGCCGCCCATACCAGTTTACCTACGAGGACGACCTCGGCGCACACTTCATGCACACCGAGACATTCGAGGAGATTAACATCGAGAAGTCTTTGATTGACAACTACGACCTTATGGCAGATGGTCAGATCGTTGAGGTTATGTACCACACCGAGAAGGATGTAGTTTTGGCAGCGGAACTCCCTCCAATCGTTGATATGGAGGTTACTTACACCGAGCCGGGTATTAAGGGTGACACCGCTTCGACCAACTCGTTGAAGCCTGCAACCGTAAACACTGGCGCAACTATCAAGGTGCCTTTGTTCATTAACACAGGCGATAAGATTCGTGTAGATACCCGCACCCGCGAGTACTACGAGCGTATCAAGTAGTTCGCCACCAAACTTCAATCAACCCAAAGCCTCGGCAACATCGTTGTCGGGGCTTGTTATTTCACTCATACCATAACAACTTTTTCATTTTTGCGCTATATTTGCAATTGGAAACAATTTAATAGACAACATTATGACCTCTTGGGAGATACTGCCACTGCTCATATTGCCGTTTGGCGGAACGATACTCGGTGCGGCGACCGTGCTATTTATCAAAGATAACCACACAAAGGTTGTGCGGAACATACTCCTTGGTTTCGCCTCGGGTGTGATGGTTGCGGCTTCGGTTTGGTCGCTACTTATTCCTGCTATGGAGGTCTCAGCCCCTATGGGTAACCTTGCATGGGTGCCCGCCGTGGTAGGCTTTCTGTTGGGCATAGCCTTTATGCTTCTGCTCGATATGGTAACACCCCACCTCCACCTCGATAGCGAGAGACCCGAGGGCGTGCGCTCGAAACTCGGTCGTTCCTCGATGTTGATACTCGCCGTAACGCTTCACAATATCCCCGAAGGTATGGCGGTCGGCGTTGTGGCGGCAGGAGCATTGATGGGTGAGGCGGGACTCTCCTTTGCGGGAGCCTTGGCTTTGGCGGTAGGTATTGCGGTGCAGAATATCCCCGAGGGTGCAATAATCTCGTTGCCACTACGCGCATCGGGCAACTCGCGAGGTCGCGCCTTCGCCTATGGCGCAATGTCGGGGGTGATCGAGCCCGTGGCGGCGATATTGACAATACTCTTTATCGAGCACCTGATGGGTATCTTCCCATATATGCTCGCCTTTGCTGCGGGTGCTATGATATATGTTGTAGTCGAGGAACTTATTCCCGAGTCGCACGGAGAGGAGCACTCCAACCTCCCGACAATCGGCTTTGCCATTGGCTTTGCACTGATGATGGTGCTTGATGTGGCGTTAGGATAGTGATATCTATACAAAACAATAATGGCGAGGTCAAACCTCGCCATTATTGTTTCAAACACCCTTTCGAGAATTAAGCCAAAGGCTTCACGCTTACATAAGAGCGGTTGTCGCGCTTCTTGGTGAAGACTACTGTACCGTCAACCAACGCGAAGAGGGTGTGGTCCTTGCCCATACCTACATTCTCGCCTGGGTTGTGAACTGTACCACGCTGACGAACGATGATGTTGCCTGCCTTAGCAAACTGACCACCGAAAAGTTTCAAACCGAGTCGTTTGCTCTCCGACTCACGGCCGTTCTTCGAACTACCTACACCTTTTTTGTGTGCCATACTTCTCTAACAGTTTTTTAGGTTATGCAACAATGTCCTCAAT
>JAZRJD010000046.1:0-31241 GCA_045645625.1 Alistipes sp. | reverse complement strand
CGTAGTGGTTTTGGAGGCTATGAAGATGGAGAACAACATCGACGCAGAGCGTGGTGGTGTTGTTAAGCAGGTGCTTGTTCAGGCAGGTGCGACTGTAATGGAGGGTGATGTTTTACTTGTTATTGAGTAACGATTATGATTTCACTTTTGCAGTCTAACTTTATCCTCGACTCGCTTAACGACTTCGTTAGCCAGTCGGGAATCGGACTCTTCTTCGCTCCGGGCGGTTGGAAGATGGCAGTGATGATTGGCCTTGCCTGCTTCCTCCTCTGGCTTGCTATCAAGAAGCAGTTCGAGCCGCTTTTGTTGCTTCCTATCGCATTCGGTATGTTGCTCACCAACCTTCCGGGTGCCGAGATGTTCCACTCGGAGTTCTTCGCCGGTGGACACGTTCATTGGGAGCATTTTGCTCACGGAGAGGCTGGTCTTTTGGACATCCTCTACCTTGGAGTTAAACTTGGTATCTACCCTTGCTTGATATTTATCGGTGTAGGTGCGATGACCGACTTCGGTCCACTCATCGCTAACCCTAAGAGCTTCCTTTTGGGTGCTGCTGCACAGTTGGGAATTTTTGCGACATTCATTGGTGCATACGCTTTGGGCTTTGAGCCAAACGAGTGCGGTTCGATTGGTATTATCGGTGGTGCTGATGGCCCTACCTCAATCTTCCTTACCGCTCGTCTTGCGCCAGAGTTGCTCGGTCCTATTGCTATCGCAGCATACTCTTATATGGCTCTCGTACCGGTTATTCAGCCACCAATTATGCGTGCTTTGACCACAAAGAACGAGCGCCTTATCAAGATGAAGCAGTTGCGTCAGGTGTCGAAGACCGAGAAGATTCTCTTCCCTGTTATCATCACTATCGTTATTGCATTGCTTCTCCCATCGGCGGCTCCACTCGTAGGTTGCTTGATGCTCGGTAACTTGATGAAGGAGTGCGGTGTTGTTGATCGTCTTGCAAAGACCGTTCAGAACGAGTTGATGAATATCGTGGTTATCTTCCTCGGTATCTCGGTTGGTGCTACCGCTACCGGTGATTCGTTCCTCAATGTCAAGACAATCTTCATCCTCTGCCTTGGTATCCTCGCATTTAGCGCAGGTTCGGCAGGTGGTGTTCTCCTTGCGAAGTTGATGAATCTCTTTGCGAAGGAGGGTAACAAGATTAACCCACTTATCGGTTCGGCAGGTGTATCGGCAGTGCCAATGGCTGCTCGTGTATCGCAGACCGTAGGTCAGGAGTACGACAAGTCGAACTTCCTCCTTATGCACGCCATGGGACCGAATGTTGCAGGTGTGGTAGGATCTGCGGTTGCGGCAGGTATTTTGCTCGCCTTCTTAGGATAAAAAATTATTTTAAGGGGCATTTGCTTCCTTATCTTCAAAAAATGAGATGGTTACATACGCTTTAGTATGCGCCCATCTCATTTTTCTTTGATAGCGTTGCAACTACCTCCTTAAAAATACACCAATATAAAAAAAGAGACGAGAAAAATCTCTCGTCTCTCGTCTCTCGTCTTTTTCCCTTTACATCATACCTCCCATTCCGCCGGCAGGCATTGGAGGCATTGCAGGTGCTTCCACCTTCTTCTCTGCCAAGACACACTCGGTAGTGAGGAACATCGAAGCAATTGATGCCGCATTTTCGAGTGCCACGCGCGACACCTTCGTAGGGTCGATAATTCCCGCTTCGAGCATATCCTCGTAGCGATCCTCGCGGGCATTGTAGCCGAATGTGCCATTGCCCTCGCGCACCTTATTTACAACTACCGAGCCCTCGCCGCCTGCATTTGCTACAATCTGGCGCAATGGCTCCTCGATAGCGCGCTTTACAATCTGGATACCTGTGGTCTGGTCGTCATTCTCGCCCTTCAAACCATCGAGAGCCTCGATAGCGCGGATATATGCCACGCCACCTCCTGGTACGATACCCTCCTCGACAGCAGCACGAGTTGCAGCCAAAGCATCATCTACGCGGTCCTTCTTCTCCTTCATCTCGACCTCGGTCGCAGCACCTACATATAGTACTGCCACGCCACCTGCCAACTTTGCCAATCTCTCCTGTAACTTCTCGCGGTCGTAGTCCGACTTCGATACCTCAATCGAGGCACGAATCTGCTCAACACGAGCCTTGATAGCCTCCTTGTCGCCGCAGCCATCTACGATGGTGGTGTTCTCCTTGTTCATTGTAACCTTTTCGGCGCAACCGAGCGAGTCGATTGTTGCATCCTCCAATCGCATACCCTTGTCGGTCGAGATAACGGTTGCACCTGTCAATGCTGCGATATCCTCCAACATCTCCTTGCGGCGGTCGCCAAATCCCGGAGCCTTGCATGCGGCAATCTTCAAAGTACCGCGCAACTTATTCACTACGAGAGCCGACAGAGCCTCGCCATCTACATCCTCGGCGATGATGAGCAGCGCGCGACCACTCTGTGCCACAGGCTCCAATACGCCCATAATCTCCTTCATGGTCGAAATCTTCTTGTCGGTGATAAGGATATATGGCTTCTCCAACTCGGTCTGCATCTTCTCGGTGTTGGTGATAAAGTATGCCGAGATGTAACCTCGGTCGAACTGCATACCCTCGACAACATCAACATAGGTATCTGTACCCTTTGCCTCCTCTACGGTGATAACGCCCTCGTTATTAACCTTTGCCATAGCCTCGGCGATAAGTTTGCCGATGGTGTTGTCGTTGTTTGCCGAGATTGTTGCCACCTGCTCAATCTTCGAGTTGTCCGAGCCAACCTCCTGCGACTGCGCACGAAGGCTCTCTACAACGGTCAAAACTGCCTTATCGATACCTCGTTTGAGATCCATTGGGTTTGCACCTGCGGTAACATTCTTGATACCTACGCCGATAATAGCCTGTGCCAATACGGTTGCAGTGGTGGTACCATCACCCGCATCATCGTTGGTCTTCGATGCCACCTCGCGCACCATCTGCGCACCCATATTTGCGAACGAGTCCTCCAACTCAACCTCTTTTGCTACGGTTACACCATCTTTGGTGATGTGTGGCGCACCAAACGCCTTACCGATAATCACATTGCGACCTTTTGGTCCTAATGTTACCTTTACTGCATCTGCCAAAGCATCAACACCCTCTTTGAGGAGATTTCTCGCTTCAACATTGTATTTAATATCCTTTGCCATAACTATTCTTTTTTGCTTTTAGCCATTGACCTTTGGTCTTCACTGCTCCGCCTCGGCAAAGTCTGCAAGCAGCCTATGCCCTCGGCTTAATCGCAGCGGTAGCCATTGACCTCTTTTAATTAAAAATACCTTTAATTCTCAATTCTCAATTTTCAATTCTCAATTGTTGAGAAATCTATTTCTCAACTACTGCGAGTATATCGCGTTGTGCCATCATCAAATAGTTCTCGCCATCGATATTTAACTCGGTGCCGGCATATTTACCATACAACACCTCATCGCCGACCTTTACCTCCATCTTAATCTCGGAGGTGCCGGGACCTACGGCTACAACCTTACCTGCGGCAGGCTTCTCCTTTGCTGAATCGGGGATAATCAAACCGCTTGCCGTAGTCGTCTCGGCAGGGTTTGGGAGTACAAGTACTCTGTCTGAAAGTGGTTTTACTGTCATAGTTCTATATGTTTTATTGTTTTCTGTTTGCTTTATTGTTTATCAATCAGTGTGCCAAGCCCTTTTCTCTGCCATTTTGGCATACTATCGCAGATAATCCTCGAAATAGTCTGTCACTTTCTGCATCAGATGCACGCGCCACTTGCCGTGTACATTGTGCTTCGAGCGCGGATAAGGGAAATAATCTACTGCCACACCATTGTCGATGCAGGCATCTACAAACGACAGCGAGTGCTGCCATACCACCACATCGTCTATTGCACCCTGACAAATCAGCAACTTGCCTTTGAGATTTTTGGCTTGCGCGATAAGCGATGTCGCAGCAAAACCATCGGGGTTAGTCGCCTCGGTCTCCATATAGCGTTCGCCATACATCACCTCGTACCATTTCCAATCGATTACAGGACCACCTGCAACGCCCACCTTAAATACTTCGGGGTAGTGCGTCATGAGCGAAATGGTCATAAATCCGCCATACGACCAGCCGTGTACACCCACACGGTCGCGGTCTGCCCACTTGTGCGACAAAAGCCACTGCAAACCTATCATCTGGTCCTCCATTTCGCACTTTCCGCATTGGCGATGTATCGCCTTTTCGTACTCTGCACCCTGATAGAGCGTGCCACGATTATCCATCACAAAGACCACATAGCCGCGCTGTGCCATATACATCTCCCAACGACGTAACTGCGCCTGGAACGAGTTGCGCACCATCTGCGAGTGAGGTCCGCCATAGACGTAGAGTATTACGGGGTATTTCTTGTTCTCGTCGAAATCGAGCGGCTTGATAAGGCGGTAGTGGTTGTTGTACTTGCCGTCAGCCGACTTTACCGAGCCGAGTTCGATGGTGGAGTAGTTGTAACCCTTTGCCGGGTTTTCGGCACGGAATACCTCGCGATAGAACTTGCCATCGGTCGAGCCGATTGCCACCACACGCGGAACATTGAGCGAGGAGTAGTTGTCCGAAAAGAACTTGCCATCTGGTGAAATTTCGCAGTTGTGCCAACCCTCACCGCGAGTTAGTTGCTTGCTCTTGCTGTTGCGGAGCGAAATGCCGAAAAGGTGTCGCTCAATGGGCGAAACCTCTGCCGAGTAGTAGAATACCGTGCGGTCGTTGTGCGATAGATACTCCACATCAGCATCAACCTTTGTCAAACGCTCGGTCGTACCCTTCGAGAGGGTGTGAATATAGAGGTTTTTATATCCGTGACGGTTGTCAGTGGTGTAGATAAAGCGGTCGTTGTCAATAAAGTGCAGTGGATTTTGCGGCTCCACCCAACGGTCGTTCTTCTCGGTTAAAATAGTGGCGATAAATGCTCCCGTTTTGGCGCAGTAGGCGTTCAGGTGCATCTCCTTCTGCGCACGATTCAAGACCTGCACATATATTCTTTTCGAGTCGGGTGACCACGATATATTTGTGAGATAACGCTCCTCGTCAAAATCGGTAACACTCAAATATACAACCTTCTGTGTTGCGGTGTCGTAAACGCCCACCTTCACATGCTCCGATGCCATGCCGTTCATCGGGTACTTAATCTCTACGAGTGAGCCGGTGCGCGATGTTATATCGAGCAGTGGAAAGGTCGTCACGCGCGACTCATCTTTCTGATAGAATGCCACCAACGAGTTGTCGGGTGATGGGAACAGACCTCCGCTGATGCCGAACTCATTGCGCGAAACCGCCTGTCCGCAGATAATATTCTTATCGGCGAAGTCTGTTACTTTATAAACTTTTCCTTCTGCATTGTACCATACGACATTATTCTCCTTTACGCTTGCCTTTTTGCGGAGAGGATTTGGCATACCGATACGGATAGGTGTTGTATCAACCAACCTTCCGCTGCGGATATCGTATTGTTCTACTACGCTGCCTTTGCTATGTTCGTAGATATTCGGATTATCTTTGCTGAAACGAATATCGTAGTTCTGAGGCACAAGGTCGCGATTGAGGATAGCATCCTCCATCGAGAGGAGTTTGCGCCCCTCGCCATAGGCAATGCCCGAAACCAACAAAAGCAGATATAGAATTGTGCGTTTCACTAAATCGAGAGAATCTTTACAAGTTCTACATTCTCCTTGTTTACGCACTTGGTGCGACCGAGAGCCTTCGAGAATGGCACATAGACCATCTCCATATCGCGAATACCCACCATCACATTGCGCTGACCATCTTTGAGTGCCGAAATTGCTGCCGCACCCAATCGCGAAGCGAGGATTCGGTCTGCTGCCGTAGGTGAGCCACCGCGTTGCAGGTGTCCGAGAATTGTGACACGAGCATCGTATTGCGGGAACTCCCTCTTTACACGCTCTGCCAACCCCATCGCTCCTCCCGTTGCAGGATTCTCGGCAACGAGTACTATCGCCGAGTTTTTGCTCTTGCGGAAGCCGTTGTCGATAAGGTTTTTCAGTTGGTCGGTCTCGGTCTCCATTTCGGGTATTATAGCCGCCTCGGCACCCGAGGCGAGTGCGCCATTGAGTGCGAGATAACCGGCGGTATTGCCCATAACCTCCATAAAGAACAATCGCTCATGCGAGGTTGCCGTATCGCGCAACTTATCGACCGCCTCCATAATCGTATTGAGGGCAGTGTCGTAACCTATCGTGGAGTCCGTACCCGAAAGGTCGTTGTCGATTGTTCCCGGCAACGCCACAATCGGCACATCGAACTCTCGCGCAAAGGTCTGCGCACCCGTGATTGTGCCATCGCCGCCAATTACCACCAAGGCATCAACCTCCGCCTTGCGCATATTCTCGTATGCCTGCTGTCGCCCTGCCTCTTCGCGGAACTCGGGACAACGCGCAGTTTTGAGGATTGTTCCTCCCTTTTGAATGATATTGCTGACACTCGACGATGTGAAATCTACTATCTCTCCCGTAATCAAACCTTTATAACCACGCATAATGCCCTTTACGCGCAGTCCATTGTATATTGCGGTGCGCGTTACGGCACGAATTGCGGCATTCATTCCGGGCGCATCGCCACCCGATGTCAGAACGCCAATACATTTTATTGCTCCCATAGAAACTTGCAATTTTTCAAAAATAACTCTCAAAGATAATACAAATTGTCGAAGTCGTCAAATTCGATTGTAAAATCTCGGTCACAATCTGCTAATTCAAACAAAAAATGCGCTCCTCTTTACGAGGAGCGCAGTTCTTTTTATTAGGCTTTGGTCAAAGACCTCTACCCCAAATATTTGTCTAACCTATACTTTATATAGGTATTAGATGTTCTCGAAAGTAACATTTGTTACTGTTACACCCTCAGCCTCGTTGTACAACTCCTCCGAGCCGGTTGTGTAAACTGCAGCGTGAGCAGTATAGCCATTAGCCGGACCATACAACTTCACATCGCTAACCGAGCAGTTCTCGAACGCGATCTTATCGTTGTCGCCTGTGTAAACGAAAGATACCAAACCTGCGGTGCAGAAGTCGTAACCAGTTGACTTTACGGTTGTGTTTGCTACATCGCAACCCTTGAGAGTTGCAGTAACAGTCGAAGCTTTCTCGTCGTAAACTGTGCCTACCAAAGTTGCAACCTTGTAAGAACCAACTACAGCCGAGTTCTTAACATCAACATTCTCGAGGAGAAGGTTGTTGTAAGTCTGACCTACGATGATTGCAGCGTTGATGTCGCTGGTATTTACCTGTGCATTGTCGAATGTGATATCCTTAACAACAACATCGTGAGCGTTTGCGAAGATAGTAAACATTGCCTTGCCGTTAATAGTAAGGTTCTTGATAGTGTGACCGTTACCATTAAGCTCGTTCATAGTCGATTTCCAATCGATGTGCGAGCGTACTGCAGTCCAAGTCTTACCAGTGAAGTCGATGTCAGCCAAAAGCTCAATAGTGATACCTACGCCTGCCTCGTTGTTTACCATCTTCGAGTTGATAAGAGCAAGACCCTCAGCGTTAGTTACGCTATAGGTTGAGCCCGACTTATAAAGACCGTTGCCGATAGCATCTGCACCACCAACAAAGCAAATCTCGCCGTCAACAGTAACATTTGCACGGTTACCATTCTTAACATTCCAAAGAGTGCTACCACTTACGCTACCAGCGTCGAAGCCGTTTGCAGTACAGTTGTTGATGACTACATTGTAGAGACCTGTTGTGAGGTTGCTTGCTCCAATCTCTACAGCTGCCTTACCATCACCTGCAGGAGTAGCTGCGTTGAAAGTACAGCCCTCGAAAGTTACATTCTGGATCAAGCTTGGACCCTCCTGATAGATAAGTACGCAACGACCGTCGCAGTTGAATACGCAGTTTGTGAACGACGCCTCCTTTACAGCGTATGCCCAAACATTGTAGTTACCCTTTGCAGCCTGCTCGAAAGTACAACCCTCGAAGTTAGCCTTTACGCCATAGAGGAAAGGCTGACCCTCGATAGTACAGTTCTTGAAGTTCAACTCAGCACCGCCCTGGAAACCCTTGTAACCATCGTTCGACATTACGATATGAGCGTTCTCGATATTTACAGCACCATTAACAGTGATAATGGTTGTTGCGTTGATAACGGTATTCTCGCCGCTACCGATAATCTTTGCACCTGCAGGGAAAGTTGTAAGAGTGTAGTCACCCTCCTTAGCCTTTACGCAAGTGTAGGTCTTCAATGCAGCGTTCAACTCGTCGGTGTTCGATACAACAACAGTACCCTCTGCATCGTAGTAGATAGGATTAGCAAAACCGTAGAGGATAGGAGCCTTACCTGTGTACTCGAATGTGTTAGTGCCATTCAAGATATCCAAGTTCAAAGTCTCGTCAGTACCTACGCTGTCACCAGCACCCTTGTAGTTGTGTACCCAGAAGCAATACTTACCCTTCAAAGTAGAGTTCTCGATAGTGATGTTGTTCATATCGTAACCGCTGTTGAATGCGCGAACTGCGATATAGGTAGACTCCAAAGTAGAGTTATCTACATTCAAAGTAGCATCGCCCCAGTTGTTCAAGTGAGCAACGAAAGCCATATCCGAGCCACCCAAGTTCTTTGCAGTTACGCCCTCGAGGTTGAGAATACCACCAGCAGTGATGTTGAAGATGTTTGTAGAAGCGCTCCAACCCATATTCTCGCCTGTATGCTTGCACTCGATAGTACCATTCTTAACTGTCAAAGTACCACGAACATCAATCATATCGTAGTTCTTGCCTGTTTGAGTCGAAGTAGCAGAGAGCTTTTTGCCGTTCAAATCGAGAACGAGAGTCTTGCCACTTGCAATTTTCAACGATGGGTCTGCTGCACGAGTAGCCGACTGACCGAGAACGAGATCCTCGCTCAAGATAATCTTGTCAACATTCTCATCAGCGAAAGAGGTGTAGAACTCCTCTGCATTTGCAACCTTTACATAAACCTCACCGTTGATTGCACCATACTTGTTGTCGTCCTCATACTCCTCCTCGATAGTAACATTAACCTTGGTGTTGCTTGTGAACAACTGACCGTAGATGTTTGTACGGTGGTTGCGCTGGAACGGCACCGAGCCAACTACACGGCTCTTCTCGTTCAAGCCATTGTTCGAAGCATCAACACCTGTTGCGTAATAGAATGTTACATCGATGTTCTCCTCCTTGTCGGCGTTCATCAAGATGTAGTTCATTGCCAAGTACTCATAGTCCTTAACTGGGAAGGTCTCGCTCTTTGGAGCCGCTGCATACGCGAAAGTTGCAGTAGTCGCATTACCTGCCTTGCCGTCAACAAAGTTGAGAGTGGTATAAGCCTCAACCTCTACCTTTGCGTGCGAAACTACATGACCTGCCGATGCCGACTCGTCGAAGTCGTTAGCTCCAATGTTCAACTGTGCGAAAGGACGCTTCAACTCTGCATTAACCGACATAGTACCCGAAACGGTGAATGTCTGGTAGTTGTAGAAAGCATCGCGCGACTCATCGCTGCAAACTGCGCCATTGTAGTCTACCGTCAAAGTTTTGTTGGCAAGGTCTACGGTGTAAGGCGAGTTCAAATCATCAGCCGCATAAGCCGAAGCCCAGAAGAGTACCGAGTAGGTGTTGCCAGTTGTAAGTTGCAACTCAACAACCTTGCTACCACCGGTGATATCACCGTCAGTAACGGTGAGGGCGGTCAACTCCGTGCCATTGGCATCATAAACGGCGTACTGCAAGTGAGTAGCAGCAGCACCATCGCTGAAAGCACGATTAGCGATTTGAGGCGCGTTCAAGTTTACAGTTACGGTAGCGGTGTTGCCAACCGAAACATTAAGCTCTTCGGGAGCCTGCTGGCACGATGTAGCAACCATTGCCACGAGTGCCGAAAGTCCAAAAAATAACTTTTTCATAATCGATTAAATTAAATTAAATTAAATGTTGTATTATAATATATATGGGTATCGTTAGTTGAATTTAATCTCGATATTGTAGTCGTCCCCATCGTATCCCGGGTTGATGGCGATACCACCAGTGGCAACCGAGGTCAAGAACTCACCCTTTACGGTGGTGTACTTGCTTCGTGCAATAGGGACATCGATAGGTCTTGATGACGACATCAACTTACCATCTTTATCGTAGACCTCCAACGAGATACTGAGCGTTGTACCCGTATCGCGCACAAACACATAGTCGTAGGTGAGCAACATCTCGGTATCGTTAATCCTCTCCATCTTGCCCTTGTAGGTCATCTTCTCCCAACTGCCTGCCGCCTTGTCGGTGAACATATCGAAGGCGCAAGGCATATAGATATCGTACTTGGTGATAACGGTGAACTGTCCGAGGTCAATGCTCTTTACCAACTGCTCGTAGGCGGTGGTACCCACCTCGGCGGCTGCCAGCAGACCTCTCTTCTGCAATGCACTTGCTACACGGCTGAGGAAGACATCGACATCGGTTGAGATAAATTCAAACTTACCCATAGGGCGCGACATCTCGACCGTTGCCTCGTTCTTGATAGTGCCCAGAATGGCACCTGTGTAGTATGATGGGTCGATAACCTCGCCTGTCGTGTTGCCTCGGAAGGCATCGCGATAGTCGTTGTTACCAGAGTGATTATCCTTGTTTTTGAGGATAATTTTGTTGAAGTCGCTCGTGTCGTAGTACTTATCCTCGTTGCTGCCCGCATCTACATAGTCGCACCACACGCGGAAGTCGTACACGCCCTCGTGAATCTCGAATTGAGCAGTGTAGTTGAGTTCAGCAAGTTCCGATTTCGTAAAGACATAGGTGGTGTCAGGTATGGTTACCTCGCCAATGACATTATCCGTGCGGTAGGCATTGATCACATAGCGGACATCGTGCGCAGGAGTAACCTTGGTTGTGCCATCGTCACTACGAGTATATTGTACCTCCTTGTGGAATGGCATCTCCGTGTCGAAATTGAGGTGCAGCGTGAACGGCACAAGTCGGTGTCTATCCACCGGGAACTCGTGCACATCGCAACTTGCCAAGACAAATAGCGACAATACATATATTAATATGTTGCGAGTCGCTTTCATCTCTTCTGCTTGTTAAGGTTGAACTTGTACGATATGTTTATCGCTGCATTGTCGATACCCCAATAGGTCTTGCGGTACGAGCCAATCAATCGACCATTCTCAACATTGTAGAATGTGTCGTAGTGTAGGCTGTAACCACCTGCACCAACGGTAAACTCGATTTGCCAGTTTGGTCGATTCTTCGAGAGAGGCATACGGTAACCTATGCTGATACCGCCACCCAATGCAGGGCACTTACCTGCGTGGTCCTGATAACGCTTGATGCCATCTACCGCGATATTGTACGAAGCGACTCCGAAGTGTGCGCCCGCAAAGAAGCCCATGTTGTTCTCCTTGATCCAATATCGTATCTCTGGTTGGGTTGCGAATGTACGGAACTTGATTGTCGGGGTGAAGTAGTTGTGTGCTGCGTAGTAGATAGGCAACGAGAGCGACCAATGCTTTGCAAAGTCGATTTCGGCGGCGATATTCATAATGCCCAATCCCCAGCCAAGTACATTTGTCTTAGCTGAAAGCGCGTAGTGCGACTCCTTTTCAGATGTAGCAGAATGCTCGTTATTAGATATAGGTAAAGATAGAGCCTCAGGACTAACCTCGACCCCCCCCCTTGGCGCAACGGGCTGAGTTAGAATAGTTTGTGCAATATCGTCAAAGATAGTTCTTTCGATAGTGATGATTGCACCGCCCTTGCGGATATGGTCGAAATATCGCTCCTCGACTACCTTCCATAGCTTGCCACCATAGGTTCGTTTAAGATTTACGCGGCGATTATCCTTTCCTTTTGCATTATCGGGGCGGTATATCAATTTTAGCAACTGCTCACGATAGGGTACAGTGCTGTCGGCCTTGATAGCGGGCAGGAGATAGTCGTGCCAAGGGATATAACGCTCATCGTACGAGATAGCAACCTCCTTGCCGAGGTGCAGACGCTCACGCACCATGCGCTCTGCGGTAATCAAACGAATTTTACCCAACCTCTTGTTGAATTTGACAGTTCCCTCAGGTGATACCGAACTGTAAAACTCTACACTCTTGACAGACGATTGTTTATCTTGACCGAGCAGTTGTAGGTCGCGCAGAGAGTTTGCGAGGGCGACAGAGTCCATGTCGTAGCGGATATCGCTCTCCTCACCTCCTGCAAGATAGAACGGAATATCGACAATCAAACGATGTTCGATATTTCTCTCTTGTGCAGAAGCAGAAACGCAAACAAGAACTACGAAAAATATTTGTAGTAAAAATCTCCTCACTTTTACCTCTTCGGATTAAACCCTATATCACTCTTGTAGTGTGCAAGAATGCTGTAACCTAAATAGAGAGTACTTTTCTCGGCTGCAAAGGTAGAAAATTTTTTTGCGAAATTTAAAATTTTTCGCGAGAAAAAATTGAAAAAATCCCCCCCCCGAAAATCATTGAAAATCAGCAAGTTACGAGATTAAATTTTTATGTAAAAAGTGCATAAAATTGCGGTATTTTTACTGTGTATTATTGATTAAAAAAAAACAAACAGGACAATCTTGCACAGATTGCCCTGTCTAATCTATTAAAATAGTTGCTTATAGCTGTTATTTGTCGATAGATTTTGCATTTTTATCATTAATGAGTTGCCTTACTATTGATAGCTCTTCCTCATCAAGCTCATCGTTCAGCTCCTCCATAATCTGTCGCGAGAGGTCGCTTTCGTTATCAACCTTCTTCATTATGCGCTCCACCTCGCTATTCGAAGAGAACGATGTAAACGAGCGATTTTCGGCATAGTTGATACCTGCGAATATGGTGCAGACAAAGAGGAATAGCCATGCCAAAATCGTCACAAAGAGTACCCACCAACGAGGTTTCTTGTTTATTAGCAGGGTGATAAAGAGATAACCGATGTAAATCGCTGGAACTAAAATTAATAGTAGCGAACAACTCACTAACGGCACACCAACCTCATTTGCAGCATCTATCAAACCTGCGAAATTACCTATATCAATAATAAATAGTTCTCCAACACCTATCGTAGTAACCACCAACGAAAACAATAGGATAAAGACTACAAAGGCAATTGGAAATAACAGCAATCCAAGCAATACCTTCATAACAATAACCATGAAGCGACCAAAGGTCGTTACTGCTGATGCTACGCTCGACTGCGCCTTCTCCTCCTGCGTTGCCCCCTGACGCTCGGCGATGGATTGTGCCGATACGGGCTTGCCCTCCGCTTCGAGTTTCTGACGAGCCGACTTTGCGGCAGGAATCGCAAACCACAAAATAAGGTATGTTATGAGAAATATGCCGAAGAGGTTACCGCCGAGTATCGATAGCCAATGCAGGTGCGGCGCACCTATAATCATCAGGATAAGTGGCGAAGATATCGCCAAACGAATCCATACGGTATCAACGCCGAAATGCTTTGCCAAACCTGCGCAGACACCGCCCAACTTTGCATTTTCGAGGTCACGGTAGAGGCGGCGCGGAATGCGCGAGTTGTCTTCGCTGTGCGTTTTCTCCTCCGTACCCGAAATGGCCTCTGGTGTGCCGAGTTGCGCGATAATGTTCTCGATAATCGGCAGCGTTACCACGCACTGTGCATCGCTCTGTGCCGAGAGTATCAACTCGGCAATACGAGCCTCGATATCTGCCAAAATTTCCTCGCGGTCGGGGTTATTACTATACGCCTCTTGGAGCGATTTTAGGTAGTTGTCGAGGGCATTGTAAGCCCCCTTCTCAAAGGTAAATCCAATACCCGAAATACTGCATTTTTTTATCTCGTTCATACTCTATTTCTTACTTTTTGATAATGTAATCTGTCTCTCCGCGATTTGTCCTATTTACTTGACAATCACCGCTATAAATAATTGTGGAGTAGCCTGATGTAGAGGCGTTCAACTGCTGCTGACACTCCACCGTAATCTCCGATGCTCCTATCGATTCTGCTGTGCATATTGCTGCCTTTGCACCTGCCTTCGATGCCCCCGAACATTCGATGTCGAGATTTGCGACATTGAGCCTGTCGGCACGCAGGGTAGAGGCTCCCGATATCTCCATTTCGGCACTCTTCGTAACCTCGCCCGAGAGTTCTGCCACCGATGCCCCCGAGAGTTCGAGGTCGAGGTCGTTCGCCGTCAATTCGGCATTGATGGTCGATGCACCCGAAGCATCAATCGAAACCTCTTTGCACTCTGCCGTAACCTCGATTACTGCGGCCGATGAAGCCTCCAAGTCGAGTTCGTTGCAGGATATTGTCGGCTTTACGATAACACGAGCCGCTGCCGAGGTTGTAATCTCGTTGATTTTACCGTTATATGGCACATAAACCTCCGCCACAATATTCGAGCGGCGCGATACGGGTACGCCCGAGAGTAGGGTGGCGTGGAGCGTTCCATCGTTCACTTTGAGCGATATATATGGCATTACCGACTGCGGTGCGCGAACGATAATATTGCCTGTGGTGCGCTCCTCGACAATGAGGCGTATCGCCTTCGATACCTCTATCTCGTTGAAATTCATCGCCGAACGGCGTGCTTCCATAACTATTTTATGCTCGTTGGCAAGTAGAATACCTGTCTTGGTGTTGGTTTCGCCATCTCCCTGCGCAAATACTGTGATGCAGAGTGCCGAAAGAATAAATGTAGAGAGTAGTCGTCTCATAGTAGTAGCCTGTTTAGTGTTTGTTGCGGATATTGTTTATCTGCTCGACAAGGCTATCCCACGCCTCGTCTAACGAAGTGAGGTAGGTGCGCCCATCCTCGGTCAGAGTGTAGTACTTTCGCGGTGGTCCTTGTATAGACTCCTCCCAGCGATAGGTCAGGTATCCGGCATTCTTCAATCGTGTCAGGAGAGGGTAGAGCGTACCCTCGACAACAATCATTTCGGCCCTCTTCAACTCGGCAATAATGGCAGGTGCATAGGAGTCCCCATTGGCAAGAATTGCCAATATACAGTACTCCATAATGCCTTTGCGCATCTGAATTTTTACATTATCATCTCTCATAAAAACTCTAATTCTCAATTAAAAAACTCTCGTCTTTCGTCTTTCGTCTAAAAATTATTCTTCCGGAATAAGCAACCACAAGATGACATACACCCACAGCGACATTCCGCCGAAGAGAATCAGACACAACATCACAATACGAAGTACCGTGCTGTCGATGCCGAAGTGTTCTGCCAATCCGCCACAAACGCCCGCTATCGAACGGTCGGTGCGAGAACGGCGCAATCGACTGAAATCTCTGCGGTTGTGGCTCTGCTCCTGATGTGCCGTGCCAAAATCCTCCGGCGCACCGATGCGCAAAATTGCACGCTCCACCATCGCGAGTGTAACCACCATCATTGCCGATGGTAACTCCTCGCGAAGAATCTCCGCCACACGAATCTCGATATCGTTCATCACCTCCTCGGTGTCCGCCACAATATGTCGGCGCACATCGTTCAGGTAGATCGTCAGGCGGTCGTAGGCATCGCGGTCGAGCGTGAAGACCTGCTGCCCGATATTAGCATTGATAGCCTCTTTCATACATTTGTTAGTTTTTATAGTTCTTTGTTATTGCAAATATAATACATTGTTTAGTACTATGCAATAAAAAGTACTGAAAATTTTGCAATGAGGTGTAAAAAATAGGTATATTTATCAAAAAGCGATAAATATACCTATTTTTATAATGGAAATCGCGATTAGTTTTCCGCTTTCAGTTTTCAGTTTTCCGCTTGCAACGCATACTCTATCTCGCCGATATTTGTCGAGTCCTTAACCAGCACACGCTTATCTTTGTCGAGCAGGTAGAGTGCCGGAATCGCACTTACATTGTAGAGATTTTCGCGTTCGATACGACATCCCCTGTCGTAGCCGTTTATCCACTCCGCAGGCATATCTGCGAGGTGTTTGTGCCACTCTTCGAGATTCTCATCGGGGTAGATGGCAACCACCTTCAACTCTCCTCTGCGTTGCAGGCCGGAGATTATCTGCGACCGCTTCAACGCCTCGGTAATATCGCGGCACATCGCACAGCCCGGATTGTTTATGTAGATGATTATAAAGTCGTTGCCGAGTGAATATAGATTGCGTGTGCGCCCTCGGCGGTCGGTATAGTCGAAGTCGTTCGCCTTATGCCCGATGCGGTTTTGCGACACGATGCGCAGGTCGTATTCGGGTGCCATCTTCTCGTACTTGTCGTAGTGGGGTGATGCGAGTTGCGCCTCCAAAACGGCAATATACAACTCGTCGCTACGCAGTGGCGAGTTGGGGTCGTGCAGCACCTTTTCGGAGAGCATTCCGAAGTAGTCGAACATCTTTTTCGACACCGAGGCGCGTTGCATCAATTGGCGTATTGGCTCTTGGTTCATCGGACCTACGAAATTTTGCACGTATCTCGCGTATGCGCACATCATCTCAGTGGTATCGACCTTGGCGATGTATAGCGAGTCCGAAAAATCAAATCTGTCCCAATAGTGCTCGCTCAGATAGTAACCCTTCTGCTCCTGCGTTAAGTGTATAGGCGCTTGCACGTAGGGAAAGAGGTAGCTCTTGGCGGGTGCGCTCTTCTCCTGCTTTGGGGTGCAACCGAGTAGCGCAACGAGCGCAATTATAGCCGTAAGAGTCTGTCTCATCTCAATTTACTTTATCCTACCACGAGAAATCTGATGTGTAGGTGTTGCCGAATCTATCCTTTACACTAACCGTTCCACTACCTGTTGAACCGCTCTTGTAGACACGGAAAATTGAGTTGTGGTAGTAAGGTGAGTAGCTGTAGTCGTATCCCGAGAGGATTGAATTTGCCGAATAGAAGGTTTTAAGCTCTTTGTATGGTATGTCTACAGCGTTGCTATGTTGTCTATCCAATAGAGTCATCGACGAGCCACTAAACTTAGGCTTCTCCCACTTGTCATCCCACAGAAATACGTTGACATAGACATAGTTACCATCTCTCCAAACTTGCATCTGGTAACTATCATCGAGTTGCTTGCCCGTCTTTTTCATAATGGCTACGCCCTCATCGTTGTAGTCCCAATCACGATAGGTGTAGGCAGGTGTGCCGATAGTCGAGTAACTATTACCGACAAATGCAGCCTTCTGATATGTCATAGGCTTGAATTTCCACGATATGTTATCGCCATCGACATCCACTATGGTATATCCGCGCGGTGTGCCGTATGCGTTGTACTCGTTTGTCCAAAACTCTCCCGTAGAGCGTGCTAAGGTGTGTACCTCAATATTTTTGAGGTCGTTGGAACTGGGGTAGTTGTAGTTGAAAGAACGGTGAGTATGTCCTGCCCAAGCGTGTACTTTGCTATACTGCTTCAACAGATTGGCATAGTCGGCACCGTGGAATGATTGGTCTTGATATTCGGATTCGGCACCATCTTTCTTGAACATAGGGCAGTGTGACGCCACCATTAGCGTTGTTGATTTATCGACAAACGATAGGTCATTCTGCAACCATTGCCACTGCTCATCGCTCAAGCCGTATGTATATTCATTCTTTGCAAGTTTTCCATCAACCACGGTCATAATGATATTGTCCAGTACGACATAGTGTTGCTCGCCGATATTGAATGAGTAGTAGGTAGGTCCAAAGTTCTCCTCGAAACGGCGCGCACCCTCGGCATCTGTCGTTGCCGAGAGGTCGTGGTCGTGGTTGCCTATGATGTTGAACATCTGGAAACCGAGAGACTTTACCCCCGCTACATAGTATTTGAAGAGATTCATGTTTTCGTGTACAATATCGCCTAACATCAGACCATATACCTCGCGGTCAGTGATTGTCGCCTTTGTTTCGCGCATATCGCAGTAGAGATCCTCGCAGATGTCGAGCGAGTGAAATGCAATTCTGTCATCGCTTCGACTCTTAGCACGAGGCTGTGGGTCAGCACCGATAATGAGTGTGTATCTGTTTGGATTACCACTTATGGGCTCTAAAATAAAGTTTGCTACGCAGTGGTTATCCTTAATCTCAGCCTCTGTTACACGATGAAAGAATTGAGGTATTCCGTTACTATCGCTCAACGCCTTGTAGCCAGAAGGAATACTTATGGTTATAAATTTCTCATTCGATAGGTCGGTTGTTATTTCGTAGAAGCCCTCGCTATTGGTCTTGACACAATCCACTCCATTCGAGACTACAACCCCCTCGATAGGAGTGCCGTTTGTATCTAATACACAACCATATACAGGACTATCGCAGAAAAAGTCGTAATAGACATTAAACTCTTTCAAAAGTACTGTCTGTCCTGGTTTGTACTCGATAGGGCTGAATTGATAGACAACGCCGGCGGTTATCGATTTGTTGTCCCATGTGGCAACCATCTCCTTGCCCGATGCATCGAAGAACTCTATGGTGCATCGTCCTGTATCTCCGGCAGGAATGGTCACAAAGAGTGCGCTGCTCTTGTCGCCTGTCGAAAGAGTGAAATTTTCGGGTAGGGTATATGTTATCACATTCGAGGCACTCTCGCTCGGAGTTAATGCTCTGCTCTGGCAATTTACGGCAAACTCTCCTGCAATCTTCTCGGTAGCAGAGGTGATGACAATCTTCTGCAACGAGACTCCCGCCTTGCTTGCCTTAACCGAGAAACACAAAACGCCCGACAGGTGTTTGAGAGCGACACTGCTCGAAGAACTATATCCGCACATCGGCGCGCAGTTCGTTCCGAAAGAGCCCTCGACATATACTTGCTCGGCAGGGAATACCACCTTTGGTGCATCTGCTGTTGTGGTTGCGGTGTATGGATAGGTTACCGCGTATGGCGCGGATACCTCCTTGGCTAACTTGAACTCTGCACGCGCTCTATCCTCGGCGATGGTAATGCTCTCGGACTGCACACCATTTATGGCAATGCAGTCGCTTTCGCTCCAATAGACAGGATATTTCGAGCCGTTGCTTTCGCCCAACGAGGTGCGGGTATTGGCAATCGACAGCGAAAAAGTTGCGCTGCTATCCTTGCCTACGATATCGGTGTTATCTTGCTGACAACCAATAAATAGTATCACAGAAATCGCCAGCAACGACAAATAGATTTTTTTCATAATTAGAAAGTATTATTAGGTCTGTTCTTAACTTCGCAAATATATGAAATTTTCGATAAAAATGCAAATCACTACCGAGAACATTTGGAGAACATTTGGTGATATTGGCTCAATTGTTGCGCTGAACGATAGGCGATAACAAAAAACAAAATATCATGGATACAAAAAAGACAACAGGGTTTCGCCTATCAGTCGCGACCCTTGCAATTATGAATGTTACCGCGGTGGTTAGTTTGCGCGGTTTGGCAGCGGAGTCGGTCTATGGTCTCTCGTCAGCCTTCTATTACCTCTTTGCTGCCATTGTTTTTCTGATTCCTACGGCACTCGTAGCCGCAGAGTTGGCAGCAATGTACTCCGACAAACAGGGCGGAGTTTTTCGCTGGGTAGGCGAGGCTATGGGTGCCCGTATGGGCTTCCTTGCGATTTGGATTCAGTGGATTCAATCGACCATTTGGTACCCTACGGTATTGACCTTCGGTGCGGTGTCGATAGCCTTTATCGGCATGGACCAGACACACGATATGGCACTTGCCTCGAATAAGGTCTTTACCCTTATCGTTGTGCTGGCAATATATTGGGTGGCGACATTTATTGCGCTGAAAGGTTTGAGTTGGGTAGGTAAAATCAGCAAGTGGGGTGGTATGATAGGTACGATTATCCCTGCGGCACTCCTTATTATTATGGGTATCGCCTACCTCGCTACGGGTGGCAAGAACAATATGGATATGTCGGCAGGATTCTTTCCCGATCTCTCGAAGTTCTCGAATCTCGTTCTCGCCAGCAGTATCTTCCTCTTCTATGCCGGTATGGAGATGATGGGTGTCCATGTTATGGATGTCGATAACCCTCGCAAAAACTATCCGAAGGCGATTATCCTCGGTGCGCTCGTTACGGTATTGATATTCATATTCGGTACCTTTGCGTTGGGCTTTATCATCCCTGCAAAGGATGTAAATCTCACCCAGTCGTTGTTGGTGGGCTTCGACAACTACCTTGCCTACTTCAAGATGTCATGGGCATCGCCCGTTATCGCTATTGCGCTGATGTTCGGTGTGTTGGCAGGTGTATTGACTTGGGTGTCGGGACCATCGAAGGGTATCTTTGCTGTGGGCAAGGCTGGCTACCTTCCTCCATTTTTCCAGAAAGAGAATAACAATGGCGTGCAGCGCAATATCCTCCTTATTCAGGGTTGTGTCGTAACCTTGTTGGCACTCCTCTTTGTGGTTATGCCATCCGTGCAATCCTTCTATCAGATTTTGTCGCAGCTCACCGCACTGTTATACCTTGTAATGTATATGCTGATGTTTGCCTCTGCGATTATTTTGCGCTATCGCCGTGCGCAGAAGGAGCGACCATTCCGCCTTGGTGGCAATACTACAATGTGGATTATTGCAGGTGTAGGTTTTCTTGGTTCTCTCCTCGCCTTCGTATTGAGTTTTATTCCTCCTGCGCAAATTGCAACAGGTAGTACAACCGTTTGGTACTCTGTACTCTTTGGCGGAGCCTTTATAGTGATAATTCTTCCATTTATCATCTACGCAATGCGCAAGCCTGAGTGGCGCGATAAGGGGGCAATTTTTGCTCCTTTCGAGTGGGAAAAGTAGTAGAGGAACAGAGCGGTCTTTAAGCAAAAGGAGTCGGCACAATCGCGCCGACTCCTTTACAATGCCCAACGGGCAATCAATTAGTATAACTCGTCACTCTCGATGTCGAAGCCCGGGAGACCGATGCTATTGGTATAACCAGCCTCAACCGAGACCTCAAAAATCTCTACCTCAGGAGCAGAATAGCCCAACATTATATTTTTCTTCATAACTTCCTAAAAATTAAATTGTTAAACCATTCGTTTACTCTACGGCTGCGTAATCAGGTGTGTCATCAATAGTATTTGACAAGTATCCGCAACCATCGCCTACGATAATGCTAATTGACTCCGCATCGTTCTCAGATGGGCGAGTTCCATAGACATATTTCCAATAGTTACTCTTGCCCATCTTAACCTGATTTGGCCACCACTTGGTTTCATACTCGCCTGTTGACTGGTTTTGATCCTCTTTGTAGACACCCTTATCAATATAACCGCCTACATAGCAATTGGTAGCGACAGCCTTGTCAGCAACGCGCGCCGAGCCAGTAATCATACCGACATTGCCCTTGAAACCCCATGTGGTAACTGTACACCAAACACGCGCGCCGTCAATTGATGTTGCTGCCGAGCCGACAATACCGCCAATATACGAGTTCTCAGCATCGCTAATTGTTGAGTTCTCTACGGTTATATTGCCTTCATTGGTTAAAGGTGTAGTCAGAGAGTATGTCTTACCGCTTGTCATATTGCCAATGAAACCTCCCATGTACAATTGGGCAGCATTAACGCCTTGGGCTGATATTGCGCCTTTATTTCCTACACTCTCCAATGTGAGATTAGTTTCACTGGCACCTATAATACCTCCGATATTTGCATTTCCAGTGGCTTTGCCCGATACTGATATTGCACTATTATTTGTGCATCTTGTCATGCTACAAGTGCCTTGCTGAACACCTACAAATCCTCCAACACAATATAGGGCACAGGTTTGAGTTGTTCCTGTGTTGATAGTTATAGGACAATTATTTACACTGTCAGAGACCGTTATATTCGCCGTTGGATTTGCAAAGAATCCACCAACGTAGAGATTGCTAGTAAGCGATCCGTTAACATTAATTGCTCCGCTATTTGTACTATTGGTTACAGTAACATATGATTTGCCAAGGCGAGGATAACCAATAACACCTCCATAGTAACAAGCCGATGTTGAGTGACCTCCGATATTCAACGAGCCTGTATTTGTAATACTGTCGGCATTCAAATACATAGTATTTGCACCGCCGCTGGTATTAAAGTAGCCCAAGAATAAAGATGCAGTGACATTTCCCATTGTAGTAGCGGCAATTGTATAGTCGGCTGTATTTGAGAAGGTATTAACCGTAGAGGTCAAATTATTCGCATTATGTACAAGTTTACCACACATCGTTCCAATACATGCTGCACCTATTTTAGTCGGCTTAATATCGAGTGGCTGACTATTCTCGCAATTCGAAACTTTTACACAAGCATAACTATGACCTACCATGCCACCAACAAACACATCCTTGTAGGTACCATTTTTAATTGTCATTTTGCTTGGATACTCCTTTGTAGAGATATTTTTGCACTTAGTCAATGTTACGCCCGCAGACTCACTTGCAGTTGAGAAACCGCTACTTGCTCCACCAATTGCACCGCCAAAATATATAGAGTTGTTCAAAGTTTCACAATTAGCAGTCATTGATCCGTAATTGCAGAATGACTCAAAGCCTATAATATAGTCTATATCCGAAGCAAGTAGACCTACCGCTCCACCACAATAGAATCTACTGCTTCCGCTGCTGTTTACATCTATATTTGCGTAGTTATTACAAGTCTTAAAGGTTGAACTAGTTGTTGTGTCTGTTACAGCGTGTTTGCAATATCCGTATAGACCACCAACATAAAGACTGTTTCTTTCGGTAGTGTTTACTATAATATTTCCAGTGGTATTATTATCGGTACTTTCCAAATTAGCGCAACCTATGCCATAGCCACAAACACCGCCTACATAAACATCTTTCGTATCTCCTCCAATAGTAATAGAGCCACTATTGGAACTCGAAGTAAGTTTTGCATTGGTATATATTGTACCATAACTCTCAACATGTCCGATAAGTCCACCTACCATGCTCTTGTCTGTTGTCTCAGCAGGAGAACATGTTATATTTCCGGTATTTGTACAATTTGTTATGCTAGATGTTCTATCATTGCTGAAATGACCAGTACGGCCAATCAATCCACCTATGTTTACATGTGAAATTGAGCCCGTTGGGTTTACAACTATATTTTTAGTGTTATGACAATCACTGAAAGTAATTCTATAAGAGGTATTCGCTACCAAACCTCCTACTGCATTACAATTGTCAATAGATGTTCCTTCTGCATAACTCTCTGCTGTTGATGTATAGTCTTTGCCTGCACATGTGATAATACCGTTATTATTTACACGGGTAAGTTTAGTTGTGGAACTTGCAGAGAGTGCATGAAAATGACCTATGCCACCAGCGACCTCGACATTCGTAGCAGATGTAGGTTGAACATTGATACTTGCATTATTTGAACAGTCTGTTACAGTCAATGTTGTATACCCCGTCCAACTATAAGCAGGATATGTAATATAGCCTATTAGACCTGCTACGCAGCAACCACCTGTAACGCTTGTTGGACTAACTGAAATTATAGCATCTGTCAAATTCTGACAATTAGTTATTTTACCTGTTCGCGCTGTTGCATATAGACCTGCAACATGAATTGCACTACCGGGTATATTCTCATCGGCAGCACCCTCTACGGTAATTGAGCCGACAGAAATTTTTCCGTAATTATCGTTGTTGTTAAATTGGGCACCTAAACAAGCATTCTTTGATTGGTAAGTCATATTTCCTGCTATACCGCCAATTCTGACAACACCTGCAATAGTAAGATCGTCATTGATAGTGATATTACCTTTATTGGTGTTGTTCTCTCTAATACCCGGAGTTTCAGCGTTTCCGTCAATCATGTGCTCCCATGCTGCGAGACCGCCAACAAGCAAGTCGTTCCCTGTCGAAGCATTGATAACTATATTGCCTTCATTTAAGCAGTTAGAGTACATTACTCTTGTTTTTGTTCCTCCAAACAAGCCTGCTGCGTATATCGAGTTAGAGCAAGATCCATTTACAATTATATCGCCATGATTTTCAAATCCATTGCAAGCCATAGCAGCACATTGGTCCCAACCTACATATGACAAGCCAGAGGTAATACCTGCCATACTCAATGTTCCTCCACAACTAAAAGAGTTAGAATCAGATCCAGACGGGGTTGAAATTGTACCATAGTTTTTGCAGTTTGCCAACTTGGTGAAGTTGGTTGGATCATTATATGCAATACCCAAGATACCAGATGCGGATATAATAACATTTCCTGTTGTATTCTCGTTGTAGTATATATTTCCGTAGTTTGTGATATTTTCTAGTGAGTTAGTAGTTCCCCACATTAATCCGACAAATCCACCAATCGGTTTACGATACGCGAGGCTAGGATCTCCCATTGCCGTAATTGTAATATCAACATAATTGGTACAGTTTTCAAATACGGCATTCTTTGCACGACCTATCATTCCGCCAGCATTTATTTGATTGAATTTTGATGCTACTTCTTTATTATATGAAGGATAGTTGTATTCCAAGGAGCCTTCTGCCGAACAATTGCGCATTGTGCCATAGAAGTTGTTTACAAATGAGCCAATAATGGCCGTGTCGTTATTAACAATCTGCACATTCTCCAAGTGCAATGCATCGATAGTTGCATAGGTAGAGGCGAAGAGTGGAGTAGTCAAGTTCTTAACTGCGAAGCCATGACCATAGATCGTCTTGGTAAATGATGTAGGGGTGGAGAGTGGAGTCCATACAAACTCGCCATTCTCGGTATCGACATCTGCCGCAGCAGGAACAACCACATCGTTTGCAAAGACTACATCTTTATCCAAGGTCGAAATCTCGGTAGCGAACTTGCACAACGACTTGTAGTCGTGGATAACGAAAACATCCTCCTTTGGTGTGTACAGCACACTCTTTGGGAAGTAGCGCATATTGCCCGCCTCCAAAGGGTTGCTCTCGCCCGCCTTAACGGTTGCGTACATAATCTGGCTATCCTTGTCGATAAGTGTCAGGTACAACTCATCGTACTCACCCGCAGGAACTACGACATGGATATACTGTGCCTCGCTCGTAAGTTGCAAGCCATCTTTGCCAAACGAGTAAGAGATAATATGCGACTCGTTAGCATCGGCATACTTGGTGGTAGCCTCGGTGTCGTCAGTTGCAGGAACATCAACCGGCGTAGTCGAGAGGATTTTGCCATTGGCAAAGTCGAACGCGAAGTTACCTGCGATAGGTTTGCGGTCGATAGTCGAAACCATCACCTTGTCGAGTACCGCCGAGCCGGTGATGCCAATCTTCAAGACACCTGTGAGGTGGTTGAGGGTAACATCTCCATCAGCCTTGCACGAAGCGTACATGGTGGTGAGGTTGTTGTCGAAGGTGCCACTGGTGTGGGTCTGCTCCTTTGCGAATACCACATAGTCGTTCTTGGCAGCCGCTGGATAGGCGATATTCCAAGTGTCGCCGAGGTTATCGCTCGGAATGGTAAAGGTGGCAACGCTCTTGTTCTCGCTGCTGATAGCAATTGCAGTCGAGGTAACGCCGTTAACCGAGATTTGGTCGCTCTCGCTCCAATACATCGGGTACTTGCCGTCAACCTCCTTGTCGATGTGAGTACGCGCCTTCGTCATCGAGAGTGTGATGAGCGTTTCGCCCTTGCCCGCTGCCTCGTTGCCGAGTTCAACGCCAAGGTCTTCGGTAGTGTCTGTAACGCAAGAGAATGCGAACATTCCCGCCACTACCGCCATGAAAATTTTTGTCAAATTTTTCATCGTTTTGTTTTTTAGTTGGTTAATAATTTTGGTTCTATTTTGTGTTAATTTGTTGTTTGTAGTAAATCCCGTCATTGCGAGAGCGTTGTCACGGCGCAACGATTATAGGGGTTATAGGGGTAATAGGGGTAATAGGGTGCGCTGTTCTCTTTTTAGTTCTCCGCTCTCCGTTTCTCTCGTCTAATTGCTGTAACTATCTGCTATTCAAATAATTAAACCCCAAAATCCCCCCCCCCGAAAAATTCGGGGAGGGGATTTTGTTCCCAATGATACTATTACGATGCAAATATATGCATATTTGCACTAAAATCCAAATCGTAATTCTGTAATTTTAAGAAAAAAAGAGACCTGCCGAACGAATTTTATTTCGTCAGACAGGTCTCTTTTTTGAATAATTATGCTCTCGCTACAACTCGTCAGAATAGACTGCTCCCGGCAGGTCGTGCTGGTTGTAGCGCGATGCCATCGACATACCGTAAGCGCCTGCTGTTTTGAGAGTTAGAAGGTCGCCTCGTTTGGTGACAGGAAGCGATACATTCTCGTCAAAGACATCGGTGCTCTCGCATGCAGTACCTACGATTGTGTACTTGGTGCGCTGGTCACTCTCCGAAGTGATATTCTCGATATTGTGGTACGAGCCGTAGAGCGCAGGACGAATTAACTCCGTCATACTCGCATCTACAATCACAAGGCGGCGACCCGTGGCAGTGGTCTTGTTGAAGAGTACCTTGGTAATCAACTCGCCACACTCGGCAACGATCGAACGACCGAACTCGAAGTGCACCTCTCGCTTGCCAACCTGCAAGTGCTGCTTAATAATCGCAAAGACCGAAGCGAAGTTCGGAATTGGCTCATTCTCAGGCATATCGTAGTTTACGCCAAGACCTCCACCAACATCTACGAACTCTAACTCGAAGCCGAGGTCGGTAAGGTTTTTGACGATAACATTCACCTTGTTGCACATATTTTCGAAGACATGCAACTCGCGAATTTGCGAGCCGATATGGATATGCATACCGACAACATCGAGGTGCTTCAACGACTTGATATCCTCCACGCGCGAGAGAATCTCCTCGTACGAGATACCGAACTTTGAATCAGCCTGACCGGTGTCGATACAGTGGTTGGTCTTTGGGTCGATATCGGGGTTTACGCGCAAGCCCACGCTTACGACCTTGCCCATCTCGGCTGCGATATCGTTCACTACATACAACTCCTCGATAGACTCGCAGTTGATGGCGAAAATGCCCTGCTCAATAGCGTAGCGAATCTCCTTGTCCTTCTTGCCCACACCCGCATAGACGATGGTTTTGGGATCGAATCCCGCCTCGATAGCACACTTTACCTCATTGCCGCTTGCGCAGTCGATACCCAAGCCGTGTTCGCGAATAATCTGCAAGAGGCGTGCATCGTAGTTCGCCTTAATGGCGTAATGCACCTTGTAATCATAGCGGCGCGCTACGGACATCAAGCTATCGAGTGTCTGGTGCAATAGGTCTACATCATAGAGGTAGAATGGGGTTTCGTATGTTGCCAATTTTGCGGCAACTTGTCTGCTCAACATAACCTAACAATTTTGCTATTAGCCATTAGCCATTGGCTATTGGCTTTTTTGTTTGATTATACTTATATTATATATTACTTCAAAGTTACGAGTGAGTGACCGTCCATCTCGGCTGGCTGCGGAACACCCATCAACGAGAGTACCGTAGGCGCAACATCTGCCAAAATTCCGTTCTCAACCTTCGCTACGCGGTCCGATACAACCACGATTGGCACCGGATTCAACGAGTGAGCAGTATTTGGAGTGCCGTCCTCGTTGATAGCGTTGTCGGCGTTACCGTGGTCGGCGATAATCACCACCTCGTAGCCGTTAGCCTTTGCCGAGGTTACAACCTTCTCTACGCACTCATCAACAGCCTTCACTGCCTTCTCGATAGCCGAGTAGATACCTGTGTGACCAACCATATCGCCATTTGCGAAGTTCAAGCAGATGAAGTCGTACTTCTGCTCATCGAGAGCACCAACCAACTTGTCGGCAACCTCGTACGCGCTCATCTCAGGCTGCAAGTCGTAGGTAGCAACCTTTGGCGAAGCGACCAAGATACGGTCCTCGTTCTCGAACTTCTCCTCGCGACCACCATTGAGGAAGAATGTCACATGGGCATACTTCTCGGTCTCGGCGATGCGCAACTGCTTCAAACCGAGTGACGAAACATACTCACCAATGGTGTTCTGCACATTCTCCTTGTCGAACAAGATATGCAAACCCTTGAATGAAGCATCGTATGGAGTCATACAGCAGTAGTAGAGTGGCATGGTGCGCATACCTGCCTCCGGCATATCCTGCTGTGTGAGTACCTGAGTAATCTCGCGAGCGCGGTCGTTGCGGTAGTTGAAGAAGATAACCATATCGTTTGGCTTGATTGTGCCAACTGCGTTACCCTCGCCATCAACAGCCACGATAGGCTTGATAAACTCATCGGTTACGCCCTCGTCATACGACTTCTGAACGGCTGCAACCATATCGGTAGCCTTCTCGCCTACGCCATCAACCAAGCAGTCGTAAGCGATTTTTACACGCTCCCAACGCTTGTCGCGGTCCATTGCGTAGTAGCGACCGATAATCGAGCCGATTTTACCGGTCGATTGTGCCATGTGAGCCTCCAAAGCCTCAACAAAGCCCTTACCACTCTTAGGGTCGGTATCACGACCGTCCATAAAGCAGTGTACAAAGGTGTTCTCGATGCCGTAGTGCTTCGAGATGTCGCACAACTTGAAAAGGTGGTCAATCGAAGAGTGAACGCCACCGTCCGACAACAAGCCCATAAAGTGAACATTTGCGCCATTCTGCTTTGCATACTCGAACGCTGCAACGATCTCCTTGTTCATATAGATAGAGTCGCTCTTGCATGCGCGATTAATCTTCACGAGGTCCTGATATACAACGCGACCTGCGCCGATATTGAGGTGACCTACCTCCGAGTTACCCATCTGTCCTTCGGGGAGACCTACATTCTCGCCATCGGTGCGCAACTCTGCATGTGGATTTGCCGCTGTAAGTTCGTTAATAAACTCAGGGTTTGTCGAAAAAATCGCATCGGACTTGGTGTGGTTTCCAATTCCCCAGCCGTCCAAAATCATCAATAAAACTTTTGCTGCCATAATTATCATCTTCTTTTAATTTTGCATTCTTAATTTTTAATTTTGCATTTTATTTGAGTGCAGCGAAAATCAACTCTTTCGCCTTCTCGATAGATTCGCCCAATCCGTCAGGATTCTTGCCACCTGCCGTAGCAAAGAACTTCTGACCACCGCCACCACCTTGGATAGCCTTGGCTGCCTCGCGAACAACTGCTCCTGCATCTACGCCCTTGGCAACAACATCGTCACCGAGCATAATCGTAAGGGTTGCCTTGCCCGCCATTGCCGAGCCTACAACCATCACGAGGTTAGACTTACGAGCGCGCAAATTGTAAGCCAAATTCTTGATAAACTCCACCTGACGAGGCATCTCGTTAGCAACAACGAAGTAACCATCGGTCTCAGGGGTATTTGCCAAGATACTCTCGGTGAGGGTATTCAACTGCTCCTTCTGCATTGCCTCAACCTCCTTCGCAAGCGACTCGTTGCTCTCGACCAATCGCTTGATTGCAGGTACCAACTGCGAGTTGCCGAGCATCTCGCCGAGCGAAGTAATCATATCCTGTGCCGTATAAATCAGAGCCTCTGCCTTCTCGCCCGTAACAGCCTCGATACGGCGAACACCTGCCGAGATAGCCGACTCCGACACAATTTTAAACATACCGATATTTCCGGTTGCCGAGGTGTGCGTTCCACCACACAACTCTACCGACTCACCAAAGCGCACCATACGCACCTTATCGCCATACTTCTCGCCGAAGAGCATCATTGCACCTGCTGCCTGAGCCTCCTCCTGCGTAGCCTCGCGATTTTCATCGAGTGGCGAGTTCAGACGAATCTTCGCATTTACCTCGCGCTCTACGGCACGAATCTCCTCATCGGTCATCTTCTGGAAGTGCGAGAAGTCGAAACGCAACGCATCGGGCGATACCATCGAGCCCTTCTGCTCTACATGCGAGCCCAACACCTTACGCAATGCTGCGTGGAGAAGGTGGGTTGCGGTGTGGTTGTTTGCCGAGCACTGACGCTTTGCAGGGTTTACTACTGCGTGGAACTCTGCCTCCAAGTTCTCAGGCAACTGGTTTGCGATGTGGATAATCAGACCATTCTCCTTCTCGGTAGCAACGATCTCAATCTTCTCGTTTGCCGACTCGATATAGCCCGTATCACCAACCTGACCTCCCGAATTGCCATAGAACGGAGTCTTGTCGAAGACCATCTGATACGAAACCTTATTCTTGGTCTGCACCTTGCGCACACGAGCGATGCGGATATCTGCTTCGAGGGTGTCGTAACCCACAAACTCCTCGCTCTTCAAATCTGCGATAATCTCCTTCCAGTCGTCAATATCCTGTGCTGCGGCGTTGCGCGAACGCTCCTTCTGCGCCTGCAACTCCTTTTCGAACTCTGCCAAATCGACCTCTACACCCTGCTCCTTTGCAATCAACTCGGTCAAGTCGATTGGGAAACCGTAGGTATCGTAGAGCAAGAATGCGTTTTTGCCCGAAATTTTGCCGTTGCACTCCTTGATAACGCCCTCCAAGAGGTTGATACCCGTAGCAAGAGTGCGGAGGAACGATGCCTCCTCCTCCTCGATAACACGCTCAACGAGCGACTGCTGCGCCTTCAACTCTGGGTACTGCTCGCCCATCTGTGCAACCAAAGTTGGCACCAAGCGGCAGATAAACGGCTCGTTGAAGCCGAGGTAGGTATATCCGTAACGCACTGCACGGCGAAGGATTCGGCGGATAACATATCCCGCCTTAACATTCGATGGCAACTGTCCATCGGCAATCGAGAAGGCGATAGCGCGAAGGTGGTCGGCGATAACACGCATTGCCACATCGGTAGCCTCCTCCTTACCATACTCCTTGCCCGACATCTCTGCCAAGACCTTAATGGTCGATTGGAAAACATCGGTATCGTAGTTCGACTTCACGCCCTGCATAATCATACACAGACGCTCGAAGCCCATACCTGTATCGACATGCTTTGCAGGCAACGACTCCAACGAGCCGTTAGCCTTGCGGTTGAACTGCATAAATACAAGGTTCCAAATCTCGATAACCTGCGGGTGTCCCATATTTACCATCTCGCGACCCGGCTTTGCTGCAACCTCTGCCTCATCGCGAAGGTCGAAGTGAATCTCGCTACAAGGGCCACAAGGACCTGTCTCGCCCATCTCCCAGAAGTTGTCGTGCTTGTTGCCACGAATAATGTGATCCTCTGGCAGACGCTCCTTCCAATAGTCGTAAGCCTCTTGGTCGAACGGCACACCGTCCTCCTCCGAGCCCTCGAATACGGTTGCATACATACGCTCCTTAGGCAACTTATAAACCTCGGTGAGCAACTCCCACGCCCACTCGATAGCCTCCTTCTTGAAATAATCGCCGAAAGACCAGTTACCGAGCATCTCGAACATAGTGTGGTGGTAGGTGTCGTGACCGACCTCCTCCAAGTCGTTGTGCTTGCCCGACACACGCAGACACTTCTGCGAGTCGGCGGCGCGAGGCGACTTG
>JAZRJD010000045.1:0-1986 GCA_045645625.1 Alistipes sp. | reverse complement strand
CGAGATAACCTTCCCATTCAAGCGTTACCAAATTCAGCCCGTATGGCGTGCTGACCGTCCTCAAAAAGGTCGCTATCGTGAGTTCTACCAGTGCGATGTCGATATTATTGGCTCTCGCTCGTTGATGAACGAGGTGGAGCTGATTTCGATTGTGGAGCGTGTATTCGGCAAACTCGGCATCAATGTAGTGTTGAAGTTAAACAACCGCAAGGTCCTCTTCGGCATTGCCGAGGTTATGGGACACGCCGACAAGATGATTGACATAACGGTCGCTATCGACAAACTCGAAAAAATCGGTCTTGACAATGTTAAAGCGGAGTTGGCAGAGCGCGGCATCGACGCAGAGGCTGTGGCGAAGTTGGAGCCAATCCTCACTTTGAGTGGTTCGACTGCCGAGAAGTTGGCACAACTCGAAACCATACTCGTTACAAGCGAAACAGGTTTGAAAGGTGTCGAAGAGTTGCGCACCGTATTCGCATCGGTAGAGGCTCTCGGTATAAACTTGGAGGTTGAGTTAGACCTCTCGTTGGCGCGTGGTTTGAACTACTACACGGGCGCAATTTTCGAGGTTAAGGCGAAGGATTTTGCTATTGGCTCAATCTGTGGTGGTGGTCGCTACGACAACCTGACGGGTATCATCGGTATGCCAGATGTCTCGGGTGTGGGTATCTCGTTTGGCGCAGACCGCATCTACGATGTTATGGTCGGCTTGGATTTGTTCCCAACCGAGGTTAGTTGCGTAGCAAAAGTATTGTTCATCAACTTGGGCGAGGCAGAGGCTCTCGCATCGTTGCGCTGCGCAAAGGCGTTGCGTGATGCGGGTATCTCGACCGAGGTATATCCCGACTCTGCAAAGATGAAGAAGCAGATGGAGTACGCCAACCGCCGCGAGATTCCGTATGTTGTCATTATCGGCAGCAACGAGTTGGCAGAGGGCAAAGCAACTGTCAAGAATATGCAAACGGGCGAACAAAACTTGGTAACATTCGAAGATGTTGCTAATCTCATAAAATAGTACATTCCTCTACATTAAAATTAGAGGTGATTGAGGAAATTTTGTGCTAAACAAGGAAGCGAAACCACAGCATAGTAAGTCTATGTGAGGATTTCGCTTACCGAAGAGCAGTGCAAAATTTACCAATCAGAATAATTTTAACTTTTATGGAGTCATTGGGATTTATACAATGGTGTTTGGATAATCTGAACTATTGGACTATCACTCTGTTGATGGCTATTGAGAGTTCGTTTATTCCATTTCCGAGTGAGGTGGTTGTTCCGCCTGCGGCATATAAGGCTGCGGCAAGTGGCGAACTAAATGTATGGTTGGTGATATTTTTCGCTACACTTGGTGCGTTGATTGGCGCATTTATCAACTATGGACTTGCTGTGTGGCTCGGCAGACCAATTGTATATAAATTCGCTAACAGCCGATTGGGGCATATGTGCTTGCTCGACGAGCAGAAGGTTGTGAAGGCGGAGGAGTTCTTTGTGCGCTATGGCGTTGTAGGAACGCTCGTAGGTCGTCTTGTGCCGGCTGTGCGTCAGCTTATCTCCATTCCTGCGGGTTTGGCACGAATGAATATCGCTAAATTCGCCCTCTTCACCGCTATTGGTGCAGGTTTGTGGAATGGCGTATTGGCAGCACTCGGCTACTTCCTCGAAGCGGTAGTTCCGGAGGAGCAACTCATCGCCACCGTAACCAAGTATAGCCACGAAATCGGCTATGGCATTATGGCGGTGGTAGCATTGGCTCTCGCCTACATCATCTATAAAGGCGTGAAGAAATAGCCGAAGCGATTTTAATTGAGAACCGACGCCAAACCGAGAGCAGAGGGTGCTTGCACGCTTTGCCGAGGTGCGAAGGAGGAAAAGCCTGCAAAGCAGGATTAATTAAGAACCGACGCCAAACCGAGAGCAGAGGGTGCTTGCACGCTTTGCCGAGGTGCGAAGGAGGAAAAGCCTGCGAAGCAGGATTAATTGAGAACC
>JAZRJD010000044.1:0-18816 GCA_045645625.1 Alistipes sp. | reverse complement strand
ATGGGTCTTATCACCAACAACGAGCGTTACAACCAGATTATCGATGTTTGGACAAGTGTAAACAACAAACTCACCAAGGAGGTGGTTGAGACCTTGACCAAGAACGATGACGGATTTAACCCTGTATATATGATGCTTGATTGGGGTGCCCGTGGATCGCGTGAGCAGATTCGTCAGTTGTCGGGTATGCGTGGTCTGATGGCGAAGCCGCAGAAGTCAGGCGTTGAGGGTGGTCAGCAGGTTATCGAAAACCCTATCTTGTCGAACTTTAAGGAGGGACTTTCGGTGTTGGAGTACTTTATCTCTACCCACGGTGCTCGTAAGGGTTTGGCGGATACCGCGTTGAAGACTGCCGATGCAGGTTACTTGACTCGTCGTTTGGTCGATGTAGCACAAGATGTTATCGTTAATGAGGAGGATTGCGGCACATTGCGTGGTTTGACGGCTACGGCTATCAAGCGTAACGATGATGTTGTGCAGACTCTCTACGATCGTATCCTCGGTCGTACAGCGTTGAACGATGTTGTTAATCCACTTACAGGCGAGGTGCTTTGCAAGGCGGGTGATGAGATTACCGAGGCTATTGCCGAGGCTATCGAGAAGTCGCCAATTGAGTCTGTGGATATTCGTTCGGTGCTCACTTGCGTATCGCGCCACGGTGTTTGTGCGAAGTGTTACGGTCGCAACCTCGCAACCGCACGCCCTGTACAGAAGGGTGAGGTTGTCGGCGTTATCGCGGCACAGTCTATCGGTGAGCCGGGTACACAGTTGACACTCCGTACATTCCATGTCGGTGGTGTTGCGGGTGGCTCGACTGTCGAGACAAATGTTGTATCGAAGTATGAGGGTCGCCTCGAAATTGACGACTTGCGCACTGTTAAGGGCAAGAACTCGCAGGGTGAGGCTATCAATATAGTAGTTTCGCGCCAGTCGGAGTTGCGCATTGTAGATCCTAATACCGAGATTGTTCTCTATACTCACGCATTGCCATACGGCTCGACTATCTTCAAGTCGGAGGGCGATATGGTTGCTAAGGGTGATTTGATCTGCGAGTGGGATCCATACAACGCGGTTGTAGTTGCCGAGACCGATGGTAAGGCTCTCTACGACAATGTCATCGAGGGTGTAACCTATCGTGAGGAGCGTGACGAGCAGACCGGTTTGGCAGAGCGCGTTATTATCGACTCGAAGGACCGTACCAAGAATCCTGTTATCAAGATTCTCGACAAGAGTGGCGAGGAGGTTAAGGCTTACAACTTGCCAGTCAATGCCCATGTCGCAGTTAAGGATAACGCCAAGATTCATGTCGGCGATATAATCATCAAGATTCCGCGCGTTGTAGGTAAGAGCGGTGGCGATATCACGGGAGGTCTTCCACGAGTTACCGAGTTGTTCGAGGCTCGTAACCCATCGAATCCTGCAATTGTTTCGGAGATTGATGGTGAGGTAACATTCGGCAAGATTAAGCGTGGTAACCGTGAAATTGTTATCACAGCGAAGGACGGCGAGATTAAGCGTTACCTTGTACCACTGTCGCGTCAGATTATCGTTCAGGAGAACGACTATGTTCGCGCAGGTATGCCGTTGTCGGACGGTGCTATCACTCCAAGCGATATTCTCCGCATCCTCGGACCTACCAAGGTACAGGAGTACATCGTGAACGAGGTACAGGAGGTTTACCGTATGCAGGGTGTGAAGATTAACGACAAGCACTTCGAGATTATCGTTCGTCAGATGATGAACAAGGTACAGATTGAGGATCCAGGAGATTCGCGCTTCTTCGAGAATCAGATTGTCGATAAGTGGGAGTTTATGGATGTGAACGATGAACTCTATGATAAGGTTGTTGTAACTGATGCAGGAGACTCTGTAAATGTTCACCCAGGACAGATTATCTCGATGCGTAAGTTGCGCGATGAGAACTCATCGTTGAAGCGCCGCGATATGCGTTTGGTTGAGACTCGTCCAATCGTATCGGCAACCTCGAATCAGATACTCCAAGGTATCACTCGTGCGGCATTGCAGACTTCGAGTTTCATCTCGGCTGCATCGTTCCAGGAGACTACCAAGGTGTTGAACGAGGCTGCAATTCAGGCTAAGAGCGACCCATTGGCAAACTTGAAGGAGAATGTAATCTGTGGTCACCTCATTCCGGGTGGTACAGGTCTCCGCGAGTATGACAACCTCGTTGTAGGACTGAAATCGGATTTGGAGTTCCTTATTTCAAATCAGAAATAATCTGAAATAAGATAAGCAAAAGGCCCGGAGAAACTCTCCGAGCCTTTTTTGTTTTGATTAGGAGTGGCTCGCATTACGCAGACAACCTTGCCTAGGCGCAACACGCTGAACGAGTTCCGGCAGCTGCGAACAAAAAAGACCTCACGGGAGGTCTTTTTTTGAGTGAGCGGTAGACGGGACTCGAACCCGCGCAAGCGCATGCTTGCGTTTTTTACATTTACACCCCCAACCCCTGAAAGGGGCGGTAAGTGTCGCGGCGGAGTCCATATCTCCCTACATACTTCGTATGAGCGGTAGACGGGACTCGAACCCGCGACCCTTGGCTTGGGAAGCCAATGCTCTACCAACTGAGCTACTACCGCAATCCCTATTGTATTATCGTGGAATGTTGAAACCTATTGGGCGGCGTTCCTCGTTGTTGCTTTTTTGCTTGATGGATAGGGCTGCAATTGCCTGATATATATTATCTAACTCCTTGCGCATATCCTCCGACAAATCATTTATTGCCTCGGCATTATCCTCGTCATTGCGCTCCAAAAGAGCCAACTTTGCCCTTATCTCTGCCAACTCGGCCGTAACCACCGAAGTTGTCGTTATATAGTTACGCATCGCAATAAATGCCCGCATAATAGCGATATTAGCATTTATGGCTATATCACTATTGAGTAATCCCGATAGCATTGCTACACCTTGTTCTGTAAAAGCGTATGGCAATTTGCGTGTTCCTCCCCAACTTGATATCACAATTTGTGATTTCAAGTTCTCAAACTCTAAACGATTAAGCTGGAACATAAAATCCTCTGGAAATCGTTTTATGTTTCTCTTAACAGCCTGATTTAACACTCGCGTCTCCACTTGGTACAATGCCGCCAAATCGAAATCGAGCATCACACGCTGTCCGCGAATTTCGTATATCTTGCTCTGTATAGTCGAGTGAAGTAGTTGTTCTGCCATATATCTTCCCTGTTGTTACTGCAACAACTTCGCCAGCGATGCCAAGTTCTTCTCGTTTTGCAGTTGCTTGCCCTCGGCAGTGTAGCAGTAGTCGATGCGGTCGGAAAAATGACTCTCAACCTTGTTGCGGACAACCTTCATTGTGCTATTAACCAAGCCGTTCTGCTCGGTAAATGCCTCATCGACAATAGCCAATGCCGCTGGCAGCCATCTATCAGGGAACTCCTCGCCAAACTCACCACCTGTGCGGTATTTGCGAATTTCGGCATCAATCAACTCCGCGGCCTTTGCTGCATCATTGCCCACAGCCCTGCGCAGAGCATCTTTGTTAGGCACTACAATAGCAATGGTATATGGGTTTTGGTTGTTGTGCAGGATAATCTGGTCGATATATGGAGACTTATCCACCATAGCCTCCTCCATACCCTCCGGGCTATACTTCTCGCCGTCACTTGCAATCAAAAGGCTCTTGAAGCGACCCAAGACATAGAGGAATCCATCTTTGCCCATATATCCCATATCGCCCGTGTGCAACCAGCCATCAACAACGGTCTCGGCGGTTGCGGTAGGATTTTTCCAATAGCCTGCCATTACATTCTCGCCCTTGATAACAATCTCGCCCTTCTCGCCCAACGGCATCTCATTGCCATCGTTGTCGAGAATCTTCAACTCCAAAGGCTGAATAACCTTACCCGAAGAACCAAAGCGATGACGCCCCTTGCCGAGCGAGTTAGCCGAGATAATAGGTGTCGCCTCAGACAAGCCGTAGCCCTGCAACATAGGCATACCCACAGCGTAGAAGAATCGCTGCAACTCCGAGTCGAGGAGTGCGCCTCCGCCCACGAAGAACTTTATGTTGCCACCAAATCCTGCACGCACCTTCTCGAAGAGTATCTTGTCGAACAATGCCACGAGTGGTTTCAATACAAAACGCCAACCCTTGCCCTTGGTGTAGCCATCTTGGTTGTACTCGTAGGCAACCTTCAATGCAAACTTAAAGAGTTTCTCGACAGTTGGTCCCTGCTTGTGAATCGAAGCCTCGATATTCTTGCGGAAATTCTTTGCCAAGGCAGGAACGGACAACAACACATGAGGTTTTACCTCCTTGATATTTGTCGGCACATTCTTCAATGTTTCGAGAGGTGTGCGACCTACCTGCGTGGTAGCCACCGAAGCACCGCAAGCCACCATAATATAGAAGCCTGCAACATGCGCAAAGCAGTGGTCGAGAGGCAAGATGATAAACATCGTGTAGTCCGATGGAATGGAGATACGAGTGAGTGCCTGCTCGACATTTGCCGTATAGTTGCGATGTGTAAGGATTACACCCTTCGGATCTGCCGTAGTACCCGAAGTGTAGGTGATTGTTGCGTAGTCATCGTTCTGAATTGCGCGACCAATCGCCAAGAACTCCTCGCGATGCTCGGCGAGGTACTTCTCGCCCATAGCGTTCAGTTCGGCAAGAGAGATCTCGCCCTCCTGCAACTCTACATCTCCCCACACGATAATATGTTTCAGCAGTGGCAACTGCTCGCGAATATTACGAATCTTCGGGAGTTGGTTGCGCGAAACAAATATCGCACAAACCTCTGCGTGGCGCAGACGGAAGAGCAAGTCGTTTGCCTCCTCCAACTTTATCGACAACGGCACACTGACAGCGCCGGCATACAGGAGTCCCAACTCGGAGGTAATCCACGCATTGCAGCCCTCTGCCAAAATCGACACTGCCTGCTTCGGCTTGATGCCGAGCGCAGCCAAACCAGCACCCGTTTTCAAGGCTATCTCGCGAGTCTCGGCGTAGGTTGTAGGCTCGAACTCGCTTGTTGCCTTTTCGAGCAAGAACGGCTTTGCGCCAAACTTCTCAACCGACGACTCGAATAGGTCTATAATTGTTTTTTTCATATTTAAAGTTGATTCGTGTGCTAATTTAGTCCATTTTGAGTACTGCCAAGAATGCTGTCTGCGGTACCTGTACCTGTCCAATCTGGCGCATACGCTTCTTACCCGCCTTCTGCTTTTCGAGCAACTTGCGCTTACGCGAGATATCGCCACCGTAACACTTCGCAGTTACATCCTTACGCACCGCCTTAACGGTTTCGCGGGCGATAATCTTTGCTCCGATAGCCGCCTGAATGGCGATATCGAACTGCTGGCGCGGTATCAACTCCTTCAACTTCTCGCACATCTTGCGACCAAAGTCGTAGGCGTGGTCGGCATATATCAACGATGACAGTGCATCGACAGGGTCGCCATTTAATAAAATATCCAACTTCGCCAACTTGCTGACCTCGTAGCCCGTGCGGTGGTAGTCGAACGAGGCGTAACCTTTCGAGATACTCTTCAACTTGTCGTAGAAATCGAAGACAATCTCCGACAACGGCATCTCGAAATTGACCTCAACGCGGTCTTGTGTGATGTATGTCTGATTTTTCAGAATTCCTCGCTTGTCGATGCAGAGTTTCATCACAGGACCCAAGAAATCGGCCTTGGTGATAATCTGCGCCAAGATATAAGGCTCCTCAATCTTCGCAATCTTGGTAACCTCAGGCAAGCCTGATGGGTTATGCACCTCAATCTCCTCGCCCATTGTGGTTGTAATCTTGTACGATACATTCGGTACGGTGGTGATAACATCCATATCGAACTCACGATAGAGTCGCACCTGAATAATCTCCATGTGTAACAAGCCCAAGAAACCGCAACGGAAACCGAAGCCCAACGCCAACGAACTCTCCGGCTCGAATGTGAGCGAAGCATCGTTCAACTGCAACTTTTCGAGCGATGCGCGCAAATCCTCATATTGGTCGGCCTCAACGGGATAGACACCCGCAAAGACCATCGGCTTCACATCCTCGAAACCGGCAATAGCCTCCGTGCAAGGGTTTGCGACCGAGGTAATCGTATCGCCCACCTTTACATCTTTCGAGTTCTTGATGCCCGAACAGATATATCCTACATTGCCCGCCTTCAACTCCGCGCAAGGCTGCATCTTCAACTTCAAAACACCAATCTCGTCGGCATCGTACTCCTCGCCCGTATTGAAGAACTTGACATGTTCGCCCTTCTTGATTGTGCCGTTGAAGACACGATAGTATGCGATAATACCACGGAACGGATTGAATACCGAGTCGAAAATCAACGCCTGCAACGGCGCATTCTCATCGCCCTTTGGAGCAGGAACGCGCTTTACAATAGCCTCCAAAACCTCATCAACACCCTCACCCGTCTTGCCCGAAGCGCAGAGGATATCATCGTGGTCACAACCGAGCAGATCAACGATTTGGTCCTTAACCTCATCAATCATCGCCGAAGGCATATCGATTTTGTTCAGCACGGGGATAATCTCCAAGTCGTTGCCGAATGCGAGGTAGAGGTTTGAGATGGTCTGCGCCTGAATACCCTGCGTAGCATCGACAACAAGCAGTGCACCCTCGCACGAAGCGATAGCACGCGACACCTCGTACGAGAAGTCGACATGTCCCGGGGTGTCGATAAGGTTGAGGGTATAGACCTCGCCATCTTTCGCCGCGTAGTTCATCTGAATAGCGTGCGACTTGATGGTGATACCCTTCTCGCGTTCGAGGTCCATATCATCGAGCACCTGCGACTGCATTTCGCGTTGATTGAGTGTGTTGGTAGCCTCCAACAATCGGTCGGCCAAGGTCGATTTACCATGGTCGATATGGGCTATAATGCAAAAATTTCTTATCTTCTTCATAATCTTTGCAAAGATAGAAAAAATAGTTGAGAGTTGAGAGTTGAGAGTTGAAAACTTTTAATTAGAAATTAAAAATTAAGAATTGATAGTGGTTTTTGTCCCAAAAATGCTCTATTTTTTTGTGCTTCCGCTATTTATAACTAAATTTGTTGATACAAAAACAACCATATAACCATTTACTATGAAAAGACTTTTGATTTTGTTGGTCGCTGTGGCAATAGTGTTGCCATCGTGCCATAATGAGATGCCAGAGTGCGACCACTCGTGGAAAGATAGCGTATGCGAGATATGCGGCGAGGAGTGTCAGCACTCGTGGAAAGATGGCGTATGCGAGATATGCGGCAAGTTGCGCGATCTGTATGACGAGGCAACCAACACCTACTATGCAGCTTCGATGAAAGGCTTGCGTGCTTGGTGCGATGCAGTAGTCAAGAATCCATCTGCAAATCTCATCATCGCAAGAGATATAGTTTGCGAAGAGTCTTGCGATTGGTATGCGTCAGATGCAGAGGGTCTGATAGAGGGCAACGGCCACACCATCAAAGGGTGGAGCGGCGAGTTTTTCATCCTTGACCTCCAAAATGGCGGTGCTGTACAAAATCTCAATTTCGCAGATGTAAACATCGAGAATACCGGTTTCTTCGGATGTATTATAGCCAGAGTAGATGAACATTCAAGGGTATCGAATTGCCGTGTTTCGGGATTCATATGGACCAAGCAAGATTCTGCAGGAATAGTCGGTTTCAACCGCGGAACCATAGCAAATTGTATCAACGAGGCTGAGGTCTATGCCGGAACTTATGGTGCCGGTGGCATCGTTGGTGTCAACTATACCGGGGCAAAAGTCGTCGCTTGTCTGAATCTCTCAACCTCGGTGTCGGGAGGTCAAACAAGTGTCGGATCTATCGCAGGACAAAACTACGGCAACATATATGGTTGCTTGGGTGTTGTCAGCACAAGTGGCGAAGGCGCAAATAAAGCCACCAATTGCGCAGGTTATAATGACCGGGATGCAAAAGCCGAAGGTTGCGTAGTGGTGAACAGTATGGCAGATGTTACAGTTGAGCACATCGCAACAATGAACGATGCCATCGCTGCTATGGGCTATAGCCATCGTTGGGTAGCGGGCGAGAACGGAGAGGCTCCATCATTCACTTCGGCAGAGTAACGACCATCGCATATAAAAAAGTGTGCCCGAATTAACGAGCACACTTTTTTGTTTTACATCATCTACAACGCTATTTCCTTAACAATCTTCTCGGTTGCACCTCGGTGCTGTCCGACATAGACCTTGGCAACAACCGCAAGACGAGCGAGATAGTCGTAGTCGTGCTTCAACTCCTCAAACCAACCCTGCAACTCCTCTCTGCTTGTTACCGAACGACCTACACCCAACTCTATAAGATCGCAAGCCTCCTTGAATTTGTGATATTTAGGTCCAAATGCGACAGGCAGACCATAGACTACCGCCTCCAAAGTGTTGTGTATTCCTGCGCCAAAGCCTCCTCCGATATATGCCCAATCTGCCGAGCCGTATGTGCGCGCAAGTAATCCCATGGTGTCGAGGATAAGCACCTGCTTATTAGTGAAATTCGACTGCGGAAGTTGTGTATAACGCACTGCTCCGCCTTGCACCTCGCGCATAAGTCGCTCGATGCGAGCCTCGTCAATCTCGTGTGGTGCAACAACAAATTTTATATCGGGATTGTTATTTATCAGGGGCAATAGAATCTCCTCATCTGCACCCCAAGTCGAGCCGGCAACGAAGAGTCTGCTGCCGCCCTTGAACTGCTCGATAACATCAACTCGCTCGGTCTGTTCGGCAATGGTCAGCACGCGATCAAAACGGGTATCGCCCGCCACAATAACCCTCTCGATGCCGAGTTCGGCAAGTAACGCCTTCGATGTCTCGTTCTGCACAAAGAGCATCTCGAAAGAGCGCAATGCCTCGCGCCAAATTCTACCAAACGGGCGGAAGAATATCGAGTTATGGCGGAAAATTGCCGATACGATAAATGTCCTGACCTTGCGCTTGTGCAACTCGGTAAGCATATTGAGCCAAAACTCGTATTTAACGAAGATTGCTATTTCGGGCTCTACGATATCGAGAAAACGGCGAACATTGCGCTTGGTGTCGGCAGGGATATAGAAGACATAGTCGGCGTTGGGGTACTCTTTGCGTATCTCGTAACCCGAAGGCGAAAAGAAGGTTAGCAGAATTTTGTGGTCGGGGTGGTACTTGCGTATATAATCTACAACAGGTCGCCCCTGCTCGAAGTCGCCGAGTGATGCAACATGCACCCATACCAAGCGCTCCCCCTTGACTATTGTACTCTGCATGCGCTCGAACATTCCTCTTCGCCCCTTGTGCCATAGCCTTGCCTTTGCATAGAATGGCGAGGCGAGGCGAATAAGCATCGCGTAGATAGTTATACAGAAGTTATAAAACCACATCATCTTGCAGGTAATTTACCAATTATATTGCAATGCATCTTCTACGAAACGCAACCTCTCGACACGCTCACCAACCATCTCGATAGCAATTAGCGAAAATCGAGGCTCAAAGGGGGAGCGATGTTGCGCCATATATGCCGAAGCGGCTCGGCGCAAGGCTCGTGCCTTCTGCTCGGTCAGGGCATCTTCGGGGGCAGTCATGGTGCCGAACTTGCGGGTTTTGACCTCCACAAAGTGTAACTCATCGTAGCGCGAAGCGATAATATCGACCTCGCTGCGACCTACACGGTAGTTGCGCTCGACAATCATAAAGCCGTTTTGGCGGAGATAATCCACCGCCGCCTGCTCACCAATTGCTCCTCGTATCTGCTTTTCAGTCTGCATATTAGATGTTAGCCATTAACTATTAGCCATTGGCCATTAGCCTTTTAATTAAAAGTTAATTTTTAGCGAGATTAGTGGATTTAGTGAGGTTAGCGAAAGATGCTATGCTCACCAAACTCCCTAATTTCCCTAAATTCGCTATACCATATTTATAATAAGAACGACAAATCATCGCCGGCATGTACCTCGTATGCCTCGACTCCCTTCTTGAAGATTCGCATCGGGCGTGAGCCTATCAACTCCAACTTGTCATTCTCATAGCGCAACATGCAACCCTCGCGCAATCCTACGACATAGCGGCGAGGATTTGCCTCGATATACTCCTCGATACGCTGTTCGCGTGTCTCGCCGGCGTGTCCTTCGGGATTGGCATCGAGATAGTGCGGGTTAATCTGGAACTTCACCGCACCAATAGCCTTGAACGACTGCGGCTCCACGATAGGCATATCGTTGGTGGTGCAGATTGTAGGACAGCATACATTGCTTCCTGCCGACCAACCGACATACGGCACACCCTCCTTCACGCGCTTCAAGATGGCTGTCATCAGCCCCTGCTCCTGCATCTTCTTTGTCAGGGCAAAGGTGTTGCCACCACCCACACATATCGCCTGCGCCTCGCGGATAGCCTTGCGAGGATTCTTCTCGCGATGTATCGAGCGAACTTTTACACCAATCTCATTGAAACGCTCCTGCACCTTGCGCTCGTACTCGTTGTACGAGAAGGTTACCGCAGCGTATGGGATAAATACAACCTCGCTTACACCCTGCAAATGTTCGCCTATACGGGCTATCGGATACTTCAAATACGCCTCTCCGGCGTTGGTCGAGTTGGAGATTAAAAGTAGTTTCATATATCTATTTAATTTTCAATTACTTACGATTGCGATAATCCAAATTGTTAGTAAATTATTCGTAATTTTATGCCAAAGATAATAAAAAAGTGTTACATTTGCATCGTTGGTTTTCAATAAAATCTGTTGTTGCGACAGCGAAAACGCAAGTAGAGCAACGCAGGAGCAAGAAAAGCCGACAAAGTAGAGCTTTTGAAAAAAAATTTGAGAAGATATTAACTCACACAACTAAACTATTGTTAAATTAAAAACTGAAAGTTATGTCAGAGATTCAAGAAAAAGTTGTTAAGATTATCGTAGACAAGTTGGGCGTTAAGGAGTCGGAAGTAACTCCTGAAGCAACCTTTACAGGCGACCTCGGCGCTGACTCGTTGGACACTGTTGAGCTCGTTATGGAGTTCGAGAAGGCATTCGGCGTACAGGTAGAGGACGAGGCTGCTGAGAAGTTCCAGACCGTAGGTGATGTTATCAACTACATCGAGGCTAACAAATAGTCTTACACAGAAAACTGAATTTTCACCTAATATGTGATGCGTATGAAAGAGGCAAGAAGAGTTGTTGTTACGGGTATAGGTACTATCAACCCCATCGGAAATAACATTGAAGAGTATTTCAATAATCTCGAAAACGGAGTTTCAGGTGCAGCCGAAATAACTCTCTTTGACGCAACAAATTTCAAGTCACGCATCGCATGCGAGGTTAAAAATTACGATTGGAGTAGATACTTCGACCGCAAGGAGGTACGCAAATATGACCGTTTCTGTCAGTTTGCACTCATCGCGGCAACCGAGGCTGTCGAGGACGCTAACTTCGACTTCGAGACTCTCAACAAGGAGCGCGCAGGCGTAGTTTGGAGTTCGGGTATCGGTGGTATCCAATCCTTCCATGATGAAGTTATGGGTTGGGCCGAGGGAGATGGTATCCCTCGATTCAGCCCATTCTTTGTACCTCACCTCATCACCGATATCGCTGCCGGACACATCTCTATCATGTATGGCTTGATGGGTCCGAATTATAGCGTTACTTCGGCTTGCGCATCGTCAAACCACGCGATGATTGATGCTCTGAACCTCATTCGCTGGGGCAAGGCAGATGTTATCGTAACGGGTGGTTCGGAGGCTCCTATCACTATCGATGCGGTAGGTGGTTTCTCTTCGATGCATGCACTCTCAACTCGCAACGATGACCCGCAACACGCTTCGCGCCCATTCGATGTGGATCGCGATGGCTTTGTTATTGCCGAGGGAGCAGGTGCGTTGGTGTTCGAGGAGTACGAGCATGCCAAGGCACGAGGTGCAAAAATCTACTGTGAAGTTATCGGAGGCGGAATGTCTGCCGATGCTCACCACATGACAGCCCCACACCCAGAGGGTAAGGGCGCAATTATTTCGATGCGCGAAGCATTGAACGATGCCGAGTTGAGCGTAGAGGATATCGACTACCTCAATACTCACGGCACATCGACACCACTCGGCGATATTGCTGAATTGACAGCCATCAAGGCTCTCTTTGGCGACCACGCCTACGAGATGAATATCTCATCTACAAAGTCTATGACAGGTCACCTTCTTGGTGCTACTGCGGCGGTTGAGGCTCTTGCCTGCGTTATGGCGGTAACCAAGGGAGTGGTGCCACCAACTATCAATGTCGAGAACAGAGACCCACAGATTGACGAAAATCTCAATCTCACCATCGGCAAGGCTCAGAAGCGCGATGTGAAGTGCGCCATGAGCAACACCTTTGGCTTCGGAGGTCACAACTCGACTGTGGTATTCCGCAAAATCTAATCGTTAGATTATGTTTGATTTTTTGCTTCGTCCGATACGCCGTAATTTCGGACGCGATAAGTATTACTATCGAATCATTGACGATATGTTCGGCTTTATTCCGAACAATATCGAACTCTATAAACTCGCCTTGGTGCATAAGTCTGCATCGGTTGAGGCGGGAGGTCGCAGCATAAACAATGAGCGACTCGAATTCTTGGGCGATGCCGTAATCGAGAGCATCACCTCGGACTACCTATTTATCGAGTATCCCGACTATGACGAGGGCAAACTCACGAAGTTGCGCTCGAAGTTGGTATCTCGCCAATCGCTCAACGCCATAGCCTGCAAACTCGGCTTGGATAAGCATATAATCTGCTGCCGCTCGATAAATGCAACGCAGAAGCATATCTTTGGCGATGCCTTCGAGGCTATGATGGGCGCGATATATCTCGATCAAGGCTATAACTTTGTCAATCGCCTGCTTATCAACGACATCTACTCGAAGAACTTGTCGCTTGACGAGGTCGATGAGACCGAAACCGACTTCAAGAGTCGCCTTATCGAGTGGGGACAGAAGAATCACCATGCAGTAGTCTTTCGTACCAAGGGTACACCTACGGGTACGGGTGGAACACGCAACTTCCGTTGCACGGTGTTGATTGACAATTTGGAGGTCGGACACGGCATCGGCTCCTCGAAGAAGGAGGCGGAGCAGCGCGCTGCGCAGTCGGTATCGCATGAGCCGAGTGACGAGGCGTGTGGCAGAATGCTCGACCGTTTGGATAAGTTGGGCAAATAACCCTCTGTTTGCTATGCAGGATATTCACGAGAAGTTGAACTTACGAGGCTGGGAGTCGTTGAGCGATAGCGAACTTCTGGCTTTGCTTGTAGGGGATAAGTCACTGGCAGATAATCTGTTGGCGGTGTGTGGCTCGTTGAAAAGTCTTGCGCAAACCCCTCTCTCTCGTCTGCGAATGGTCGCAGGTCTCGGCTCGAAGAGGGCGGAATTGCTCCTCTCGGCTGCGGAGATAGGTCGCCGTCTCTCGGCAGCAGATGGGGCGGTGGAGCAGTGCATCACCTCTTCCGATGATGTGGTGAGTGTTATGCGCCCACTGCTCAAAGATTTGAAACACGAGGAGTGCTGGGCGATATACCTCACAAACTCAAACCGCATAATTGAGCGCACACGCATAAGTCAGGGCGGAGTGCAAGCAACGGTGGTCGATCAACGACTTGTGGTAAAGCGCGCTTTGGAGTTGCTCTCCACGCGACTTATCGTTGTACATAACCACCCTTCGGGTAGTGCAGCACCGAGCGGTGCGGACTGCGATATAACCCAAAAGATCAAGGAGGCTACGCGATTGTTCGACATACAACTCCTCGACCACATAATCATATCGGCAACCGAGAATTACTCGTTTAAGAGTAACGGTAAATTATAATAACCCACAAAAAACCACAAATACACCTTTGTCATGGTACTTACGATGACATCGTTTGAGCAGGCATTGTCTGCTCCGTTGCATCATTTCAAACGATTGAGGCAACTTAAACCGTTGTGCCGAGACGGTAAGATGGTAATTCGGCGAACACACTCCGTTATCGAGTCAGAGATTGTATGGGATAATCGGCATTATCTCCTCTTGCTCCCCTTTCGCGAGGAGTGTATAACGCATATCGAGCATTTGGAGTATATCTCGCATGAGCGTAGCCGAGGTCCATTGATTGAGAATAGGATTCTCAACGAGGAGTTGATGCTCTTCGACCTGCTCGGAAACAGACACTACTACGATGTGATTTTGCAGGAGATACCTCACGGCATGATGCTCGATGAGGCGGTGCACCACTACAAGTATGCCGATTTGAGGACGGCAATCTGCCGCATGAAGTCGCGCCTCGATGCGATAGGCTTCCGTCACAACAATCTGCGCCCATCGAATATCGTCATCTGCAAGAGCGGTGTAGCACGCCCACTGCGCTATTGGTATGCCGAGTGGGAGGAGTTTTCGGATAACGACATCTCGCAACTGCTGGCTCTTATCGAGCAGAATGCTCTGCCCGAACTCGAACGCTTCAAGCGGTCGCTTGTTGCCGGGGCAGATGACAAGGATACGGAGCCTCATCGCCATGGGGATATAATTCGCTATTGTCGAGGTGGTCGCTATGGCTTTATCGATAGCGATGGTCGGCAGGTTACGCCATTTATCTACTCATGGGCGAGTGAGTTTTGCGAAGGTCGAGCCATAGTTGCCAAGTGTGGCAAGGTAGGCGCGATAGACTACCGCGGGCGGAAGGTTGTCAGGTCGATATATCGCACTTTGGAGTTCGATATCGAGACAGGTATGTTTGTCGCAACCAACGATAAATATCGCCACCTTATCGATTATAATGGTGTCACTATTAGCAGCAAGCCTCTCATACCCGAGGAAAAGGCGGCGGTCAAGGTGGAGGATTTTTAGATTTTTAACTTTAATTCTGCATTTTACACTTTGCATTCCCCATTTTTTAGTATCTTTGCGCATTAGTTGAAGCGAAAATACAAAAACATAAAATACTATGACACAGGAAGAGTTGTTCAAGAAGTTGATCGCGCACTGCAAGGAGTATGGTTTCATCTTTCCTTCGAGCGAGATTTATGATGGTCTTGGAGCCGTCTATGATTATGGTCAGAATGGTGTTGAGTTGAAGAACAACATCAAGCGTTACTGGTGGGATTCGATGGTTAAACTCCACGAAAATATCGTGGGCATCGATGCCGCAATCTTCATGCACCCACGCACTTGGGAGGCTTCGGGACATGTCGCTGCATTCAACGACCCACTCATCGATAACAAGGACTCGAAGAAGCGTTACCGTGCCGATGTGCTTATTGAGGACTACCTCGCAAAACTCGATGAGAAGATCGAGAAGGAGGTTGAGAAGGCTCGCAAGCGTTTTGGCGAGGCTTTCGATGAGGAGCAGTACCGTGCAACCTCACCGCGCGTTAAGGAGATTTCGGAGAAGCGTGATGCAGTTCACACCCGTTTTGCAGAGGCGTTGAACAATAGCGACTTGGCAGAGTTGAAGCAGATTATCCTCGACTGCGAGATTGTTTGCCCTATCTCGGGTACTCGCAACTGGACCGATGTTCGCCAGTTCAACCTTATGTTCTCGACACAGATGGGTTCGACCGCCGAGGGTGCAAATACAATCTACCTTCGACCAGAGACTGCGCAGGGTATCTTCGTAAATTATCTCAATGTGCAGAAAACTGGTCGTATGAAGTTGCCATTCGGTATTGCACAGATTGGTAAGGCGTTCCGTAACGAGATTGTTGCTCGTCAGTTTATCTTCCGTATGCGCGAGTTCGAGCAGATGGAGATGCAGTTCTTCGTACAGCCGGGTACCGAGATGAAGTGGTGGAACGAGTGGAAGGAGACTCGTATGGCTTGGCACCGAGCACTCGGCTTCGGTGACGAGAACTACCGCTTCCACGATCACGACAAGTTGGCGCACTACGCAAATGCCGCAACCGATATCGAATATAACTTCCCATTCGGCTTCAAGGAGGTGGAGGGTATCCACTCGCGTACCGACTTCGACCTCGGTCGTCATCAGGAGTTCTCGGGTAAGAAGATTCAGTACTTCGACCCTGAGCGTGGCGAGAACTATGTTCCGTATGTAGTTGAGACCTCGATTGGTGTAGACCGTATGTTCTTGCAGATTATGTCGGCTGCCTACTGCGAGGAGAAACTCGAAAATGGTGAGGAGCGCGTAGTATTGCGTATTCCGGCTTGCTTGGCTCCTACAAAGGTTGCAGTTATGCCACTCGTAAAGAAGGATGGACTTCCAGAGAAGGCTCGTGAGATTATCGATTCGTTGAAGTTCGACTTCAATGTAGCATACGATGAGAAGGACTCGATTGGTAAGCGTTACCGCCGTCAAGACGCTGTCGGCACTCCGTTCTGCGTAACCGTAGACCATCAGACTTTGGAGGACAACACCGTAACTATCCGTCATCGCGATTCGATGCAGCAGGAGCGTGTTGCTATCGCTGACCTCTACTCGATGGTTGAGAAGGAGACTTCGTTCCGCGAGTTGTACAAGAAGTTGAAGTAATTTCGGGCGGACACAATGGGGCGTATCTTGGCGATAGACTATGGCGTAAAGCGTACGGGTTTAGCGGTAAGTGATCCGTTACGGATTATTGCAGGTGCGCTCGAAACGGTCGAAACAAAGCAGCTCGAAAAGTACATTGCCGACTATTGTGCAAAGGAGGATGTTACGACAATAGTAGTGGGCAAGCCATCGCAGATGAATGGCGAGAAGAGCGAAACGATGCGCTACATCGAGCCGTTGGTAGGTCGCCTGCGACACAATTTTCCCGATAAGGAGGTCGTTATGCATGACGAGCGATTTACCTCGGTTTTGGCGCAACGCACAATTCGCGAAAGTGGCATCGGCAAGATGGCTCGTCGCGATAAGGCATTGGTCGATAAGGTCGCAGCAACGATAATTTTGCAGTCCTACATGACTGCAAAATTATAATTGAGAATTGAAAATTGAGAATTAAAGGTATTATGATTTATCCAATAGTCATTTACGGCAACCCTACATTGCGTAAGGCGAGTGCGAATATAGACGCATCGTACCCCGACTTCAAGAAGTTGGTGGATGATATGTGGATTACGCTCGGCGAGGCGAGTGGTGTCGGTTTGGCTGCACCGCAGATTGGCAAAAATATCCGTCTCTTTATCGTGGATTGTACGCCTTGGGCAGAGGAGAATCCCGAACTCGCCGACTTCCGCAAGGTATTCGTCAATGCCGAGATTTACGAGCGTTCGGAGCAAACTTCGCACTTCGAGGAGGGTTGCCTCTCGATTCCAGGCATTCACGAGAATGTGGTGCGCCCCGTATCTATTCGCATGCGCTACCTCGATGAGAACTTCGAGGAGCACGATGAGGAGTTCAGCGGCTATCCTGCCCGCGTAATCCAGCACGAGTACGACCATTTGGAGGGTAAGGTCTTTACCGACCATCTCTCTCCACTGCGCCGTAACCTGCTGAAAAGCAAGATTTTGAAACTTGCCAAGGGACAGTATCGTTGCAATTACAAGACAAAGTAGGATAGGGTAGACCTAATACAATAAGTGCCGACAGAACTCTGCCGGCACTTTCTGTTTGCTCACTATTGGTGTTGAGGTCGCAAGAGGTCCTGCACAACCTTCACAGGTGAGAATGTTGTGATTGGAACATCTACGAATATGGTGTTCCACTGCGCCATAGCACCGTTCCACAAGCCCGGCAACTCCTGCGCACGAAGTTCGCGACCACCGCTTGACTTCGAAGAGATAAAGCCCGTCTTAGGGTCAGTGTAGCCCATTAAATCGAACTTCGAGCCATCGGCACGACCTACGCCGCAGACCAAATCTACTGGGTTGAAGTGGGTAGCAGCCTTCATGAGGTGCATATCCTCTGCCGAAATCTGACTCGACTCGGCAATCTGCAACGATTGTGTGCCATTGTCATTCTTAACCCAGAACGGACCACCGCCCGGCTCACCCTCGTTGCGCACCATACCGCAGACACGGATAGGACGGTCGAGCAACGACTCCAACAACGCTGCATCGTACTCGGCTGGGAGTTTGGTACATAACTTATGCTCCACAAACTCGGCAACCTCTGCCAAGTCGGCAACGCCCTCACGCAACGCCTTCAAGTGGGCAAAGGTCTGCGCCTGCAAGTCGAGCAACAAACCCGCCAGTGCCTTCTTGTAACGCACGGTGTCGCCACGCAGGGCATCGGTCGTAACATTGTCGATATTCTTTACGAAAATTACATCTGCCTCGATATCGTTCAAGTTCGAGAGCAGTGCTCCGTGTCCCGCAGGGCGGAACAATAACTTACCCTCATCGGTGAGGAATGGAGTGTTGTCGGGATTTACGGCGATGGTGTCGGTCGAAGGCTTCTGCTCCGAGAAGGAGATATCGTACTTGATGCCGAATTTTGCCTCGTACTTCGCTACGCGCTCATCGAGCAGGACTTTGAATGCCTCCTTATGTTCGGGTGATACGGTGAAGTGAAGGCGCGAAACACCCTTCGATGCCCCATACTGCGCTCCCTCTACAAGATGCTCCTCGATCGCCTTGCGCGCACCATCCTCGTAGTTGTGGAATGTTACCAATCCTTTTGGTTTTGCACCATAGTTTAGCCCCTCTTTGATAATTGCCGAAACAACAGCCTTATCGTCAGCGAAATCTACTCCCGTAGCCTTCAGCTCCTCATAGAAAGCGAACTTCTCTATATTCTGCAGGAGGGTATCAATGCCTTTGCCGCGTTTGCCTTCGTTGACAAATTCGAACAACTCTTTGAACATTCGCGTTGCAGCACCAGAGGCAGGCACAAACTTCACCACCTCCAACTTCTCCGATACAGTATCATAGTACTTTACTGCAGCTTCGCACTCCTC
>JAZRJD010000043.1:0-5489 GCA_045645625.1 Alistipes sp. | reverse complement strand
TGCGGTACGAGAACTCCGATGGCTCTGCGTACGAGTGGTCGAACGGAAGTACCTCCAACGAGTGAACACCTGCGATAGCAGCCGACATAGCCTCAGTAGTGCCACGCAACATATTTACATATGGGTCGTATGCGGTCTGGTTCCAAGCCGAAGTGCGAGCGTGAGCGTACAACTTGCAAGAGCAGTTGCATGCAGGCTCATACTTCTTCACGATATTCGCCCACAAAAGACGAGCAGCGCGGAACTTAGCCATCTCCATAAAGTAGTTCGAGGTTACAGCGAACGAGAAGCGGATCTTGCGTGCCACCTCATCAATAGTGCAACCCTCCTCCATCAACCACACGAGGTAGTCGTGAGCAGCAGCCAACGAGAATGCCAACTCCTCAACGATGGTCGAGCCGGCGTCAGAGAAGTAGTGTCCCGAAACGGTAATTACGCGTACCTTCTTGTACTCCTGTGTGTTCTTAACAAGCGAAACCAAAGCCTCGCAGTCGCAGCAAGCACCCTTCACGGTCATACCCTTAACGAGTGGGTCGAGTGCGATGTTAAGACGAAGGTCAGCCTTTGCCACACCCTCCTTCTCAGCCTTAGCCAAAATCAACTCGCCAGCCTTTGCTGCATACTTACCGCAAACGGTAACATCAACAGCAGGGAGCACGATACATGCCAAGAGAGCGTCAATGCTCTCAGCGGTAGGCTCAGCCTCGCAGAAGCAGAAACCGAGCGAATCAACACCCGAGTTGAGCATTGCGAGAGCAGTAGCGTTAGCATCCTTAGGGCAAGCCACTTTGATAGTTTGGTGAGTAAGCCAAGTGTTGTCAGTGCTTACACCACGCAAGTAAGGGAACTCACCAGCCTGAGCGCCCAAAGTTTCAAGACCTTCGAGGTTTTCGGCGCGGTAGTATGGGCGAAGGTTGAAACCCTCGTTAGTACGCCATACCAACTTACGCTCGTAGTCGGCACCTTTGAGGTCGGCAGTTATCGCAGTCTCCCATGCCTCGGTCGAGACTGGTGGAAACTCGGCGAATAACTTTTCACGATTGTTTGTTGCCATAATTTTTTAGTTTAGTTTAGGGTAAAAAATATAATTTTTTATTATCGAAATAGTCTGTATCCTCTAAAATCGTGTAAAGATAAGCAAAATTTTGAGGTTGTCCAAAATTTTAATTAAAAATTAAAAATGAGTGCGCGAAATAGATCTCTTTAATGGCATTTAATGGCAGCGCAGTCCAAAGACTGCTTAATGAGTGGCGCTTTGCCTTTCAGTGAACAATAGCGAACGATTGCCATTCGTTGCCATTCTGCTGCGCTATGAGCAAAACCCTTAACAACAAAACCGTAACACCGTAACAACCGTAACGCCTCACTTTTCCGCTTTATCGTATTTCGATAATGCCACTATTTTACTTTATCGTTTTTCAATAATTTAAACTGTTTTCAACTCGCAAAATCGCAAATTTTCCGCCTTTTACTTTCCATTTTCCGTTTTTTATCTCTATCTTTGCCACATCAGAACAAAAAAAACAGAGAGATTATGTCGTTACTACGATTCAAAATGTTCGAGAAGGCACTCGACCACAAACCTGTCGAGGTGAAGGCTCCTTCGCGCAATCCGTCAGACTACTTTGGTGATATGGTATTTGGTCGCGTACAGATGCGCAAATACCTCAATAAGCAGATATATACAGCACTGCTCGATACCATCGAGAACAACACGCCCCTCTCGGCAGATATTGCCGATGCCGTAGCCGCAGGTATGCGCCAGTGGGCACTCGAAAATGGGGCAGACCACTACTGTCATTGGTTTCAGCCGCTGACTGGTGGCACGGCAGAGAAGCACGACTCCTTCGCTGAGCCTGACGGCATGGGTGGCATGCTCGAAGAGTTCTCGGGCAAGGTGCTCGTTCAACAAGAACCTGACGCATCGTCTTTTCCAAGCGGAGGTATTCGTAACACCTTTGAGGCACGCGGCTACTCGGCGTGGGATCCTACATCGCCGGCATTTATCGTAGATACAACACTCTGTATTCCAACGGTTTTTATCTCCTATACTGGTGAGGCCCTCGACTACAAAACCCCTCTTCTACGCTCCATTACCGCCGTGTCGAATGCCGCTACGGAGGTGTGTCACTACTTCGACAAGAGCGTTGAGCGCGTAAAGGTGTTTCTCGGTTGGGAGCAGGAGTACTTCTTGGTCGATGATGCCCTCTGGTCGGCACGCCCCGACCTTGTGCAGACAGGTCGTACCCTTATGGGACACGAGTCGGCAAAGAATCAGCAGTTGGACGACCACTACTTCGGTGCTATCCCGCAGCGAGTACTCGCCTTTATGAAGGATTTGGAGTATGAGTGTCTGAAACTCGGCATTCCTCTGAAAACACGCCATAACGAGGTTGCTCCAAACCAGTTCGAGTTGGCACCTATATACGAGGAGGCAAACCTTGCGAACGACCATAACCAGTTGCTAATGACCATTATGGGCAAGGTGGCAACTCGTCACCACTTCCGCGTGCTCCTGCACGAAAAACCATTCAAGGGCATCAACGGCTCGGGTAAGCACAACAACTGGTCGCTCGGCACGGATACAGGGGTAAATCTCCTCAAACCGGGGCGCACGGCATTCGAGAATTTGCAGTTTATAACCTTCCTTGTAAATGTTATCGTGGCGGTACATCGCCACAATGGACTGTTGAAGGCTTCGGTGATGAGTGCCTCGAATGAGCACCGTTTGGGTGCGGGCGAGGCGCCTCCGACAATTATCTCGACATTCCTCGGAACACAAATCTCGGAGGTGCTCGACAAAATCGAGGAGTCGTTCAACAACGAGGATATCCGCTTCGATTCGAAAAATGTATTCCGCATGGGCGGTTTGACGCAGATACCTTCGCTCCTGCTCGATAACACCGACCGCAACCGCACATCGCCATTTGCCTTTACGGGAAATCGTTTTGAGTTCCGTGCGGTGGGCTCATCGGACAACTGCGCCGATGCGATGATTGTACTCAATACTGCTGTGGCAGAGTCTCTTGTCTGCTTCCGCAAGGCGGTAGATGAGCGCATTGCCAAGGGCGAAAAGAAGGATAAAGCGATATACGAGCAACTGCGCGAGTTGATTCGCGAGAGCAAGGCTATTCGCTTCGATGGCAATGGCTACTCGGAAGAGTGGCGCAAGGAGGCGGCACGCAGAGGATTGGACTGCGAGGCTTCGGCACCACTTGTGCTCGATCGCTACCTCGATGCGCAGAGTATCGAACTATTCAGCACCTTGGGCGTTTATAGCGCGAAGGAGTTGGAGGCGCGCACCGAGATTAAGTGGGAGCAGTATGTCAAGAAGATTCAAATCGAGGCGCGCGTACTCGGTGAGTTGGCGATGAATCATATCGTACCTATCGCCTCGCGCTACGAGGATATCCTGCTCGATAAGGTGTGGAAGATGCGCCAGATAGGTATGAAGTCGAAGAGTGATGACGAGTTGATACACCTCATTCAACGCCGTACTGCGCTGATACAGAAACTTGTTGCCGAGATGATTGAGGCGCGCAAGAGGGCAAATGTTATCGAGAATACGCGCGAAAAGGCTATTGCCTACCACGACACCGTAGCAATATACTTCGACAAAATCCGCACTGAGATCGACAAACTCGAAGAGATTGTCGATGACCAGATATGGACACTCCCTAAATATAGAGAGATACTATTCGTGAAGTAGCATAGTCTACATCTCGAATAGTATCTCTGTCGCTATACGATAACCTCTATCGTACCTTAAATTCAGGATCTGCCTTCTGTGGGATAGGCATCGCCGCATAGTCGCCACGCTCGAACTTCTCGCGTACCGCCTTAAATGCGTTGATGGTGTACTCCACATCCTCCATGGTGTGCGCTGCGGTAGGGATTACACGCAAGATAATCTCGCCCTTCGGAATTACTGGATAGATAACTATCGAGCAGAATACGCCGTAGTTCTCGCGCAAATCAACGATAAGGTTTGTACCCTCCTCGTTGCCACCCTTCATATAGACAGGGGTTACAGGCGACTGCGTAACGCCAATATCGAAGCCATTCTCCTTAAATCCCGACTGCAAAGCGCGGGTAATCTCCCACAACTTCTCCTGATACTCGGGGTGGTTGCGGATAAGTTCCAAACGCTTCAACGCTCCAATTACCATCGGCATAGGCAACGACTTTGCATACAACTGCGAACGCATGTTGTAGCGGAAGAGGTTAATCAACCAGCGTGGTCCCGACACGAATGCTCCGATACCAGCCATCGACTTGGCGAAGGTGTTGAACAGAACATCTACGCCATCGGTTACGCCGAAGTGTGCCGCAGTACCCTTGCCGCCTGGGCCCATAGTGCCAAATCCGTGAGCATCATCGACCAAGAGGCGGAATGAGAACTCCTCCTTCAACTTCACGATAACATCGAGGAAGCCGAGGTCGCCCTTCATACCGAAGACGCCCTCGGTGATGACGAGTACGCCACCGCCCTGCTCCTCGGCGAGGTCGGTTGCGTGCTGCAACTGCTTGCGGAGCGACTCCTCGTTGTTGTGACCGTAGACGAAACGCTTGCCCTTGTGCATGCGCAGACCATCGATAATGCAGGCGTGAGCCTCAGCATCGTAGACCACAACATCGCGTGGAGTGAGCAGGCAGTCGATAATCGAAATCATACCCTGATAACCGAAGTTCAAGAGGAAGGCGTCCTCCTTGCCTACGAACTCGGCGAGTTCGCGCTCCAACTGCTCGTGATACTTGGTCTGACCACTCATCATACGGGCACCCATTGGCGCAGCCATACCGAACTCTGCCGCACCCTCGGCATCAGCCTTGCGCACCTCGGGGTGGTTGGCGAGACCGAGGTAGTTGTTGAGGCTCCAATTGAGCATCATCTTACCGCGGAAACGCATGTGAGGACCAATCTCGCCCTCCAATTTTGGGAATGCAAAGTAGCCGTGAACAGCACTCATATACTGTCCAATAGGACCTCCTGCATTCTTTTCGAGTCTATCAAAAATATCAACCATACTTATATAATAATTTAGTTTTATCGTTATGGCAAATGTACAAAAAAAATCACGCCGATAGACTCTTTGCCTGCAATAAGAGTGGCACGATTGCCCAAATTAGGTATTTTTACCTACAAAAAGAACAATTTGCTTTGCAGATTGTTCGGTGCGCTACATATCCCAAAAACGGAATTATACAATTTAGTGTTGTAAAAAAAAAATTTAGCGACCGCACGCCCTATTACCCCTATTAAGGGCTGCAAGCCCGCCCTCTATAACCCTCATAACCCCTACAAAAAAGGAGTCGACACTCGCAGTGCCGACTCCTTGCATAATGCCACGATAAGGCAATTAGTATAACTCATCGCTTTCGATGTCGAAGCCCGGGAGACCGATGCTATTGGTATAACCAGCCTCAACCGAAACCTCAAAAATCTCTACCTCAGGAGCAGAATAGCCCAACATTATATTTTTCTTCAT
>JAZRJD010000042.1:0-57427 GCA_045645625.1 Alistipes sp. | reverse complement strand
CGCTACGCGCTCATCGAGCAGGACTTTGAATGCCTCCTTATGTTCGGGTGATACGGTGAAGTGAAGGCGCGAAACACCCTTCGATGCACCATACTGCGCACCCTCCATCAGGTGCTCCTCAATCGCCTTGCGTGCGCCATCTGCGTAGTCGTGGAATGTGACGAGACCCTTTGGCTTTGCACCGTAGTTCAATCCCGCCTTGATGATTGCCGAAACAACAGCCTTATCATCGCTAAAATCCACGCCCGTAGCCTTCAACTCCTCGTAGAAGGCGAACTTCTCGATGTTCTGCAAGAGGGTGTCGATGCCCTTGCCGCGCTTGTCGTCATTTACAAACTCGAACAACTCTTTGAACATTCGCGTTGCAGCACCCGAGGCAGGCACAAACTTTACCACATTAAGCCTCTCGGCAGCCGCCTCGTAGTGCTTTACTGCAACCTCGCACGCCTCCTCCGAGAGACAGGTAATGCCATCTTCGGGCGAAGCAGCCTTTACAACTTCGAGCGATGGAAAACCTCGCTTGAACGCCTCAATCTGCTTTTCGACCTGCTCCACGGTTAGCCCGTGAACCATAATCTCCTGAATCTGATTTTCGTTGAACATAGTATGAAATTTTAAGGTAGTAAGTCAATTTGTAACCAAAGGTAGTTATTATTGCGGAATAAAAAAAGGGTTATCGCAACAATTTTGTCGGATAACCCTCTATTTGCTATAAAATAACTTTCCCTTACGACATGGCGATGAGTGCCAAGATCTGTGCGGTGAAGATGCGCAGGAACATCGTGAGTGGGTAGACCGTTGCGTAGGCTACTGCTGCGCGGTCGTTGGTTGCCACGGTGTTGGCGTATGCAAGTGCTGGTGGATCGGTCATCGCACCCGACATCAAGCCCATCAACGAGAAGTAGTCCATCTTCATCGCCTTGCGTGCGATAATTCCTATGATAAGCAGTGGCAATACTGTGATGGCAAAGCCGTAGAGTATCCACCAATAGCCTCCCCCTACAATCGCCTCGACAAACCCTTCGCCTGCGCTCAAACCTACCGCTGCCAAGAAGAGCGAGATGCCTATCTCGCGAATCATCATATTTGCCGAGTTGGTCGTAAAGGTAATTATCTTATATCTTGGTCCATACTTCGCCAGCAAGATAGCCACGATAAGCGGACCTCCCGCCAAGCCGAGTTTTACGGCCTGTGGAACTCCCGGTATAAAAATAGGAATCGAGCCGAGCAATACTCCGAGGAAGATACCTACAAAGATAGGGAGAAGGTTAGGGTGATCGAGGCGTTTCACTGAGTTACCCAGTATGGTCGATACCTGGTCAAGGTCATTCGCGCGACCCACAACAACCACAACATCGCCCATCTGCAAGCGCAATTCGTATGTAGCCACCAGTTCGATACCTGCACGCACCACGCGCGTAATAGTCACATGGTAGTTCTCGCGGATATGGAGGTCGCCAATATGCTTGCCGTTGAGTTCGGGTTTTGTAACCACGATACGGCGTTTTTCGAGGTGCGAAGATGCATTGCCCCACTCTGTGTCATTAACCTTTACAACATCACCAATAAGCGACTGCACAAGGTCTACATCCTGGCTGCTTACCACAATACGCAAGATATCGTTCTCCTGCAACTCGGTCTGTCCCGAGGCGATGCGCTGTTGGTTTTCGTGGTCGAAAATTCGTGCCACCACGAAGTGGCTGCGTGTAATGCGGCTAATCTCCTCGATAGTCTTGCCAAATATGGCGTGGTTGGTTACACGCACATCGATACGCACTGTGCGTGGAGTATCTGTGCGTACTGCCTTGGCAGCCTCGCGGTCGATTTTGACACGGAAAATCCAGCGCACCAACAACATCGACAGGATAATACCCACAACTCCGAGGGGATATGCCACGGCGTAGGCTGTTGCCATGGTTGATGCCTCTCCGCTACCTACAACGCTCTGCGCAGCACCCAAGCCCGGGGTATTTGTCACGGCACCCGACAATACGCCGACCATTGTGGAGAGGTCCTCGCCCGTAACGAGGTGTATGCCGTAGCAGATTATACAGCCGAGGCAGATAATCATCACTGCCAGCATATTCAACTTAATACCTCCATCGCGCAGGGACGAGATGAAACTCGGTCCTACTTGAATACCGATAGAGTAGACGAATAAAATCAGACCGAACTCCTTGATAAAGTGGCAGATCTGCGGGTCGATTGTCAAACCGAAGTGCGACAATACAATTCCGACAAACAATACCCAAGTTACGCCGAGCGATAACGAGCCGAACTTTATTCGATTCAATAATAATCCAATAGCGATTGTCAAGGCGAGAATAATCACCGCACTTGCAATGCCCTTGCCCATAAATAGATTAACTAACCAATCCATTATCTCTTTATAGTATTAATAACCTAACATAGCCTTGCCAAATAGTGGCAAAGTCGGCGCAAAGATAGGAAAATAAAAATTCAAAATTGCAAAATCACACTACAATGTTAGATTTTGTTCCTATTTGTGTCTGTTTACGGTGTGTAGCACATTGCCATTTTTGTCCACCATATAGAGCGACAGGCTCTTTTCGTTGGCAGATAAGATCGAGAATCCTGTTTCGTGGCTGCAATATATGGTGCGCTTGGTTGTCTTTACGCTACGACTCAATGCGGCAGACGAGTTCACGATATAGTCTATATCGCTCCCCTTATCGCGGAGGTGCTGGAAGTTGTGGATATGTCCGCACACATACATCGCAACATTATCGTAACGGTTAAGAATCTTGTCCACCGTATTGCGCATATTGGTGCGCTCGATTTTAGCCTTCTTGGTGTCGGCATGGATAGGGTGGTGCCCGGCAACCACGACCCAATCTTCATTGGCGTTGCTCAATACCGAGTCCAACCATTCGAGTTGTTGCTCCTTGTCTTGTGCGTTGACATCTCTATATTTATCTCTTTTGTGATACTTATCGATTAGGGGCGTAGTATCTATCACCACAAGTCGAACTGTTGTGCCCCTTGCCTCGAACACCTTTGTATAGTATCGTTCGGGCATTTTCCAGCGATGACTTACTTGTGAGTAGTCCAAAACCGCTTGTGTATTACCCCTATACTCGTGGTTTCCGAGTGCTGCATACCAATCTATCTTCATCAATCGGGGTTGATGATAGACCGCCTCGAAGTTCTCCTGCCAGTCGTTATCATCGGTGCTCTTTACGCCATTGCCGTGGTGGGTATCACCCGTGAGAACTACGCATTCGGGCTTTACCTTTGCAGCAACACTATTCATCAACTCGGCAATAACCTGTTGGTCGTAACAACCCTCGCGACCGACATCGCTTGCCATAAAGATATTTACATCACTCCGCATCTTGCGCCACACCTTTGGGTTGTGCGCAAACGATATCGAGGCAATTAGAACCGTTCCTATTATCGCTAAAATAATTCGTTTCATATATATCTATTGTGGTGATAGATAGTTATTTGCCTTTTATGCCATATTTTTTAAGTGAGTAGTTAAAATTCTTAATTCTTAATTCTCAATTTAGTATTGTATTACTCCCGAGCCGATAAGCCTCTCTTCCTCGTACCATGCGGCAAACTGACCGCCTGCAATACCTCGCTGTGGTTGGTCGAAGAGGATATAGAGTGCATCTTCGTGCTGAATAAGCGTGGCATCTTCGAGTGGCTGTCGGTAGCGGATGCGCACCTTCAATCTGCGCTCCTCGCCCACCTGCAAAGCCTCGCACGGCTCCACCCAATGCACCTCCGAGTTCGCAATCTTCAACGCCTTGCGGTAAAGTCCCGGGTGGCTATCGCCCTCGCCTACATATATGGTGTTTGTTTCTACATCGGTGCCTATTATAAACAGCGACTCCTTGCGACCTCCGATACCAAGACCCTTGCGCTGACCTATGGTGTAGAAGTGCGCTCCGTTGTGTTCGCCAATCTTCTTGCCGTCACGCACCGTGTAGCGGTATGGCTCAGCAAGTTGCTCTAACTCGGTCTGCTCCGCACGCTCGGCATATCTGCGCCATGTGGGCAGTATCTCGTGGATATTTCCCTTTTTTGCGGCGAGTTGCTGTTGCAGAAATACGGGCAAATCGACCTTGCCGACAAAGCAGATACCCTGCGAATCCTTGCGCTTGGCGGTTGCCAACTTCTGCTCCTCGGCAATACGGCGTACCTCGGGTTTCAACAAATGCCCAATCGGGAACATCGCATATTTCAACTGCTCCTGCGAGAGTTGGCAGAGGAAGTAACTCTGGTCTTTGTTGGGGTCGCTACCCGCCAAGAGCGAATAGACCGTTTTGCCATTTACGATGCGCTCCTCCTTACGACAATAGTGTCCCGTAGCGACAGCCTCGGCACCGAGTTTCAACGCCTCTTTGAGGAATACATCAAACTTTATCTCGCGGTTGCACAGAACATCGGGATTAGGCGTGCGTCCCTTTTCGTACTCGGAGAACATATAATCGACAACGCGCTTTTTGTACTCCGCCGACAAATCAACATAGTGAAAGGCAATATCGAGGCGCTTGGCGACCAACTCGGCAAATACTTGGTCGTCGTGCCACGAGCACTCGCCCTCCAACTTACCTGTCGTGTCGTGCCAATTGCGCATAAAGAGCCCGATGACCTCGTGCCCCTGCTCTTTCAGCAGGTACGCCGCCACCGATGAATCGACTCCGCCCGATAATCCGACTACAACTCTCATGTTTTAGCCATTAGCTAATTCTCAATTCTCAATTTGAAATCTACTCCTCGTAAGCATCGCGCTTCATCTTCCACATTGGAACGAAAATCAACGCGCCGATAATAGCCATTACCACCATCGCTACAAATACGCCGTTCCAGCCATATTTCGAGTCGGCGATAAGACCAAAGCCCCAGCCCGAAACGAGTACGCTGACATAACTTACGAAGCCGATAATGCCGAGTGCCGTAGCCGAGCCCTTGCGGGTTGCGTGGTTAGACGAGATAACTCCGATAAGGGCCTGCGGACCATAGATAAATGCTCCTGCCAATGCCAAAACAAAGAGCAACAATACTGGGCTTGCACCCGCCTTCTGCAAGGCGATAAAGCCGAGTACCGAAACCAAAGTACCAATCATACAGATAAGGCATGTACGAGCCGAGCGACCTTTGAACAGTTTGTCGCTTGCCCAGCCTGCGATAAGCATACCGATAACGCCGAAAATCTCGAATACAAAGACAGTAACACCTGCCCACTCTGCGCTCATGCCGCAGTGTTCACGCAAGAATGTTGGTCCCCAATCGAGAACGGCAAAGCGGATAACATACACAAAGAAGTCGGCAACAGCCAAAGCCCAGATAATAGGGTTTTGCCATACATGCTTGCGGATAAATGCCGAAATCTCTGCCTGAGTCTCGGTGCTCTCCTCCTGCTCCTTCTCGTTGCCCTCCGACAACTCCGGCAGACCTACGCTCTTTGGTGTATCGCGAAGAATTGCGGCGGTAACAAAGATACCAATCGCTGCGATAATACCCGGAATGATAAACATCATCTTCCAAGCACCGAAGTTCTGTGCTGCCGAGACTACTGCATCATCGGTAGCCTCTTTGCCGAGGTTTGATGCGATAGTTGCCACAACCTCAGAGTTGCCCGACATATCAACGCCCATGCTACCCATAATAAAGATACCGCAGAGGCATGCCAAGCCTGCACCAATCGAGTGCGAGGTGTTCCAGATAGACATCTTGGTAGCCAACTCACCGGCTGGGACCCAACGAGGGATAAGGCGGCTGCATGGAGGGAAACCGCAACCTTGGAAAAGTTGGTTGATGATGTAGAAAATTGAGATAAGCAAGACTAACTTGCTTACGAAGTCGGCAGTTGAGCCCTCGGGCACGCCTGTCAATTTGGTGATAATGATTGTACCAAAGCCAATACCGAAAGCGGTGATTGTACTACCTACCAAACCGACAACCATATGCCAACGACCATTTACACGGTCTGCCAACATACCGTTAAACAACTTCGACAAGCCATAGAGGAAACCTCCCAACGAGAGGATAATACCGAGGCTCGCCTTCGTGATGCCATACTCGGCGGTCAGACCGGGCATTGCAAACGAGAAGTTCTTACGGATAAGGTAGAAGAAGATATAGCCAATCATTGTACCGATAATGGTACGCCACTGCCAATACTTAAATTTTTTCTGCTGTTCAGGTGTCATGATAAGTTGTTTTGTAGTTATTATTTAATTTCGTTATAAGCCTTGATAATCTCGGCAACGAGTGCATCGTTAGTGATGCCCGTAACCTCCTTAATTGCACCCTCCAAACCGAGGTCGGCAATCTTCTGCTGCAACTCTACGCTCTGCGCGTCCTCGGCGTTGTTGTAGTGAAGTGCAGCACCAATGCCCAACAAGAGATTAGGTGTTGCAACACCTGCCTCTTGCGCTGTAAGCATAGGCTTTACAAGGCGGTCCGAAGCCGACAACTTACGCAGTGGCTCACGACCTACACGGGTTACATCGTCTTTGAGATATGGGTTGCGGAAACGACCGATAATTTTGTCGATATACTTGAAGTGCGCCTCCTTGTCGAAGCCATACTTCTTTACCAAGCCCAAACCACTCTCCTGCATTGCAGCCTTGACGATAGCATAAATCTCCTCGTCAGCGATGCTCTCATCGATGGTTGCCTTGCCACGCAACTTGCCGATATAGGCGGTGATGGCGTGACCTGTGTTGAGGGTAAAGAGTTTGCGCTCGATGTAGGCGATAAGGTTGTCGGCAAGGTTCATACCTGCGATATGCGGCACCTCACCCACAAACGACTTCTCTTCGACATTCCACTCGTAGAACGCCTCAACAACAACATCGATAGGATTCTCGGTGCGTACAGGTGGTACGATGCGGTCTACCGAACAATCAGGGAAACCTACCCACTTTGCGCAGTATGCCTTCTGCTCCTCGTTGAGGTGCGAGAGGACATGCTCCTTCAACTGCGAAGATGCGCGAACGGCATTCTCGCAAGCGATAATGTTGAGTGGCTGCTCCAAACCTGCCTCGTGGCGTGCTGCGATAGCCTTTGCGATGGTTGGGGCGATGCGTGGAAGGATAACCACACCCACGGCGGTAGTTACGATGTTAGCCTTTGCAATCTCCTCGACAACAGCCTCGGTGGTCGAATTTACAGCCGAGATGTTGGTGATGTGCTGCTCTACGCAATCGACATCTTTGACGAGTACGGTGTACTCCTTCTTCTCGTTGATAAGGTTGATAACCTCTTGATTAACATCGGTATAGACTACATGATAGCCCGCCTGCTCCAATACCGCGCCAATAAATCCACGACCGATATTGCCTGCTCCAAATTGAACTGCTCTCATTGTTGTGTATTTTTGTGATAATTATATTCTGCCTAAATTTTAGCAAATATAACTATTTTTTTACAAATAGTAAGTGTATCCAAAAAATTATTGGATACACTTACCATGTATTACAATCAATTATTTGCTACTTCTCAACCTTCGCCTCTCGTCTCTTGCACTTGAAGATAGGTTTTTTGTCGATAGGTGGCTCGATGCTTGTATCGACTCCGCCACCCAAAGCACGGTAGAGATTTATCACACCCTGAATACCCTCGAAGCGGTCCGAAATCTGCAACAGACGAGCCGACAGCAACGACTGCTGCGCCGTCAAAACCTCCAAATAGGTCGCCTCCGAGTGGCTCATCAACTGACGAGTGCTATACACCGCCTTCTCCAAGTTGTCAATCTGGCGAATGCGAAGACTGGTCTTGCTACGCGCCGAGCGACACTGCGCCAAGGCGGTATTTACCTCGTTACCCGCCTCCAACAACTTGTGCTGGAAGTTCATCACCGCCTCGCGCTGCTGCGATTGTGCTATCTTGTAGTTGGCACGGTTGCTACCCGCATTGAAGATTGGCTGCACCAACTTTGCCAAGAACGAGAGTGCCCAACTTGCAGGTGAACCCTTGAATGCTCCATCTCCCGAGATGGTGAGCGAAGGGTAGAGGTTGGCATGTGCGATATTGGTGTTGTAGAATGCGAGTTGCAACTCATACTCCGCCTGCTGAACATCGGGACGGCGCGAGAGCAACTGTGCAGGTACGCCCACAAAGAGTTCGCCATTGTAGTCCACGCCATTCAACTCGCCGCGAGGAAAATCCTGCGGAGTAACGCCAAGCAAGAGGGCAAACGAGTTCTGCGCCTGCACCAACTTGTACTCCAAGTCGTACAACGATGCATCAATCGAGCAACTGTTGGCCTCGGTCTGCGAGATTGAGGCTGCATTTGTCATACCTGCCTCCTTCATCGCCTTCATGGTGCGGACATTCTCCTTCCACGATGCTGAGGTTGAGCGCGAAACGCGAAGTTGCGCATCGAGCATCAGCAGGGTGTAGTAGTTGTTGGCAATAGCCGCCACAAGAGCCGTCTGCACGCTGCGGCGATAGAGTCGGTTGTACTCCAAAGTCGCCTCGGCACGGCGTTTTGCGTTGATGTTGCGTGCCATAATATCAATCTCCCAACTCGCCTTTACGGGGAGTGTGTAGGCAAACTGCGAGTTTGTGGCTGCGCTAATCGAAGGCTCGAAACCGAACGAAGGAATAAATGCCAACTTCGCGCTCTGCAAAGCCAACTCCGCCTGCGATACTCTTTCGGCTGCAAGGCGCATATCGATATTATTCTTCAAACCCTGCTCGATGTAGCCTTGCAGATGTTTGTCAACAAAGAAGTCGCGCCACGAAATATCGGCAATTGAGGTGGTGTCTGCCCCCTCGACATTGCCGTAGAGGTTATCGGTCGAAATCTCCTCGGGACGACTATACTTCCTATATATGGAGCAACTCGTCAGAAGAGTTGCAATACTCAATATTAAGAGAATCTTTTTCATTACTCCTTCTCGATAGTTTTAATAGGTTTAACCTTCTCCTGCAACCACTGGAAAATCATAAAGAGTGATGGCAGTACAAACAGCAGTGCCAATGTTCCGACAAGCATACCGCCCACGACACCCGTACCGATGGTGGTGTTTCCGTTGGCACCTACACCCGTAGAGAACATCAATGGTACCATACCGATAACCATTGTCAATACGGTCATAAGGATTGGGCGGAAACGCTCCTTGGTTGCGGTGTATGTTGCACGGGCAATGCTCATACCCTTGGCGCGGTTTTCACCCGCAAACTCGGTGATAAGAATTGCCGTCTTTGACAAGAGTCCGATAAGCATAATCAGACCTGTCTGCAAGTAGATGTTGTTCTCCACGCCCATCATCTGTGCAAAGAGGAACGAGCCCATCAATCCGAACGGTACCGAGAGAATTACCGCTAACGGCAGGATGAAACTCTCGTAGAGTGCCGACAAGATAAGGTAGATAAGCACGATACATATCACGAAGATAATCGTGGTATTGTTGGTACTACCAGCCTCCTCGCGTGCAATACCCGAGAAGTCGTAGCCGTAGCCTATCGGCAAGTACTCCTTGGCAACCTCCTGCACCGCCTTGATGGCATCTCCAGAGGAGTAGCCATCTGCCGAGCGACCATTGACGCTAATGGCAGGGAACATATTGAAACGAGCCAAGTTCTCAGGCGCATATATCTTTTCGAGCGATACGAACTGGCTTACAGGTGCCATATCGTTGCCGATGCGAACAAAGATATTGTTCAATGTCTGCTTATCAACACGATATTTAGGGTGAGCCTGAATATAGACCTGATACAACTTTGTGAAGCGGTTAAATCGGGTTGACATGATACCTCCGTAGTAGCCATTCAGTACATTCAAAACCTCTTTGGTTGAGGTGCCTGCACGCTTACACTTTACGGCATCAACATCAATCTGATACTGTGGAAATTTAGGGTTGAACGATGTATGGACAGAGCCGATCTCTGGTCGCTCTTTCAGGGCGTTGATAAAGTCGAATGTTACCTCTGCCAAATCCTCAATTCTGCCACCCTTCTTATCCTGAACATAGAGGTTAAATCCTCCCGATGCACCAAAGCCTGGAATCATGGCTGGTGTCGAGGAGAAGATTGTGGCATCGTTGAACTCGTCTGCATACTCCTTAATTCGTTTCTGTACCGCGGTTACACTATGCTCCTTGCCTTTACGCTCGTCCCAGTGTTTGAGTCGTATTACGAAGTTACCCTGCGATGAACTTGCGCCGCCCGACTGAGAGTGTCCTGCCGTCATACTCGAAGCGTGTATCTCGTCAATGCCCTCGATAATATCACTATTGAATCGGTCTAAAACGCGCTTTGTCTGCGAAAGCGATGTTCCCGGTGGGGTGGATATGTCAACACGCAGCGTTCCGAGGTCCTCACGAGGTACAAGTCCCGTCTTGGTGGTATTCATAAAATAGACCAACAATCCGCAAGCCGCTATAAGCAGAACGATACTCAACCAACGATGACGCAGGAAGAATGTTACACCTCGCAGGTAGCGCTTGGTTATGGCGTTGAATGAGTTGTCAAGAGCAATACCCAATCTCTTGCCAAATGACATCTTCACAGCGTTGCCATGCTCATCTTTCGGTTTAAGCAACATTGCGCACAATGCAGGCGAGAGAGTCAAAGCGTTTAGAGCTGAGATACCCACTGCGACTGCCATTGTGATACCGAACTGCGTATAGAAGATACCCGAAGTGCCACCCATAAACGATACAGGGATAAATACCGCCATAAAGACGAGTGTACACGAGATAATCGCGGAAGTGATGCCCTCCATGGCATCGACCGTAGCCTTATATACCGACTTGTAGCCCAAATCCAACTTGGCATGTACCGCCTCCACCACGATAATAGCATCATCGACCACAACTCCGATGGAGAGTACCAATGCAAAGAGGGTGAGGAGGTTGATGCTGAAATCGAAGAAGAAGAGGAACATAAATGTTCCGATAATCGAAACAATAGTTCCGATGAGTGGAATCATTGTTGAACGGAAGTCACGCAGGAAGAGGAATACCACGAGTGTCACCAAAACAATCGCCTCCAACAGCGTGCGCACTACATTGTAGATTGAGGCGAAGAGGAAGTCGTTGGTACTCTCCAAAATGACCATTTCCAAGTCGATAGGAAAATCCTCGCGTGCCTCTTCGAGGTAGGCATCAATCTTCTTGATAACCTCGGTTGCATTCGAATCGGGGGTTTGATAGATGGCGAAATCTGTACCCGGCATGCCGTTAATTTCGCACTTGTATTGGTAGGATTTTGTTCCTAACTCAATCTCTGCAACATCTTTCAGTCGCAACACCTCTCCGTTTGGCAGTGCGCGAATTACGATATTCTCGAACTCGTCAATCTTCTCCAAACGACCTTTGTATCGCATCGCATACTGGAAGGTCTGGTCGGAGTTCTCTCCGAACGAACCTGTTGCAGCCTCGATATTCTGTTCGCCAAGCACTGCCGCGATGTCCGCAGGCACCAATTTGTATTGTGCCATAACATCAGGTTTGAGCCAGATACGCATTGAGTAGTCCGAGCCACGCACATCAATATCTCCTACACCCGGAATACGCGAAATGGCAGGTACGAGGTTGATTTTGATGTAGTTTACAATAAATGTACGGTCGTACGAACCATTCGGGCTATACAATGCCACGCGCTCCAAGATACTTGTCTGTCGCTTTTTTACGGTAATACCAGCCTCAACAACCTCCGAGGGAAGTTGTCGTGTTGCACGCGATACGCAGTTCTGAACATTGACAGCAGCCATATCGGCATTTGTTCCCTGCTTGAAATATACGGTGATGTTTCCACTTCCGTTGTTGGTTGCCGAAGAGGACATATAGGTCATATTCTCCACTCCATTGATAGCCTCTTCGAGAGGTACAAGGGCACTCTTCTGTACCGTTTCGGCACTCGCTCCCGGATATGATACCTGCACATTGATTGTAGGAGGGGCAATATTCGGGTATCGCTCAATAGGAAGTACCGCCAAACCGATAAGTCCGCCAATTATAATAACAATCGAGATTACGGACGAGAGTATCGGACGGTCGATAAAAGTTTTTATATTCATCTCTGTTTCTCCTTATTTTAGGGTTACTCCTACTTCTTTTTCTTCGACTCCTTAGGCTTGACAAACTCCTTAATCTTGACCGGAGTATCGTCACGCAACAGACCTATACCCTCGATAATGATTGTATCGCCCTCCATCAGACCCGACTCTACGATATACTCTTTGCCATTGCTAATCTCGAATACACCGATGATAGTTGCTTGTGCTACACCATTCTCAACCTTGTAGGCATAGACCTTGTCCTGTACCTCGAAGGTAGCGTGCTGCGGAATCACTACACAACCCTCCTGACGGTGAGGGAGAATGATTGTACCCGAACCTCCCGAAAGGAGAAGTCGCTTCTTGTTTGGGAACTTTGCGCGAATGGTTACCGAGCCAGTTGTCGGGTCGATTATTCCCGAAATAGCCTCGATGCGTCCCTTCTCCGAGTAGATTGTGCCATCGCTCAACTGCAACTCAACCATCGGCATCTCCTGCAACGCATTTTCGAGAGCACCATATTGGCGTTTGAGCGACAATACCTGACTCTCGCTCAACGAGAAATAGACATACATCTCCGAGTTGTCCGATACCGAGGTCATCGGGGTTGCATCAGATGGACTGACAAGTGTTCCGACACGGAACGGAAGTGTTCCGACAACGCCATCAACGGGACTCTTTACAAGTGTGTAGGAGAGGTTGTTGCTTGCGGTGAGTTCGTTTGCACGAGCCTGTGCCAACTGTGCCTTTGCACTTGCCAAGGTTGTACGAGCCATGCGGAGATCGAAGTCCGAGATAATGTTCTGCTCAAATAACTTCTCCTTACTTGTTGCTGACAACTCAGCTGCATCGACCTGTGCCTTTGCTACATCGACATTCGCCTCTGCCGTAGCGAGGGCTGCCTGATAAGGCACTTGGTCGATAACGAAGAGAGTCTGTCCATTGCGAACTATCGAGCCCTCCTTAACCTTGATGTCGGTGATATAGCCCTGAACTTTCGGGCGGATATCGACATCTTGCTTACCTCGGATTGTAGCCGAGTAGGTCGATTTGAGTTTACGCGATGTAGTTTGAAGAATCATCGCATTGTACTCGCGTGAACTGCGCTTTGTTGTTGTGGTCTCCTCCTTACAACCAGTAAAGAGGCTAGCCGAAATGAGGCAGACCACCAAACCGAATAGTAGTTTTTTTGCCATGTGAGTATATTTTTTGTTGTTTTGATTTTGGATTAGTGCATCTCGCAATAAAATGCGCACAAAGGTAGTTAAATTCGGAGATAAAAACAATAGAGGTTCAATGTTTTACATTGACCCTCTATTGGCACTGTTATCGTTTATCGGCTATTTCAACTCTTCGTAGAGCATCGCTATGGCGTATGCCGTGGCGCGTGATATAATCTGCGAACGGTCTGTGCCACAGTTTTTTAGAACGGCAAAACACTTAGTCGGTGTCGCTATGCCAATCCATACGGTGCCGACAGGTTTCTCGGCAGAGCCACCCGTAGGACCGGCGATGCCGGTGGTTGAAACGGCAAAATTTGCCCCTGAAATGACCTTCGCTCCCTGCGCCATAGCCTTTGCGACCTGCTCAGATACGGCTCCATTCTGTTCGATGTCGGTGGCTGGAACGCCTAACACATTGCATTTCGCCTCGTTGCTGTACGACACCACGCCACAGAGAAAATATGCCGAAGCACCCGCCTGTGCCGTAAATTTCGAGGCTATTGCTCCGCCCGTGCAACTCTCCGCTACGGCAAGAGTCAATCCTCGCTCAATCAATATGTTATGCACCAACTCCTCGACCGAAGCCTCCTCAAATCCTGCGATGTTGTCGGGGATTATTGTGCGCAACTTTTCGAACTGTGCATCAATCTCTCGTCTCACCTCTTTGCCCTCGACCTCGTATGCCGAAAGGCGAAGTCGCACAACATTCGGAGCGGGGAGATAGGCGAGGTGGAGATACTCGGGTAGAGCCTCCTCCCAAGCGGATATCTTCTCCGCCAAAATCGACTCGGCAATGCCGAATGTAATCATCGTGCGATGAACAATCTCGCGCAGGTCAAAATGGGCCTTCAATCGTGGCATAACCTCCTCATCTATGAGGTGTTGCATCTCGAATGGAACACCCGGCAGTGAGACTACCACACGCCCTTCGTGCTCAAACCACATGCCCGGAGCCGTGCCGTGAGCATTGTGGAGTACGGTGCAACATTTGGGTACCATTGCCTGTCCGCGGTTGAGGTCGTTGAAGGCGATATTGCGTACCGCCAACAGCGTGCGGATATGCTCCGCCTCGCGCTCATCGTAGCGGAGCGAGGAGCCGAAGTAGTCGCACAGGGTGTGCTTCGTAATATCATCTTTGGTAGGACCAAGTCCGCCCGTGATGATAACGACCTCGCTCTCCGAGAGGGCGCGGTTGAGTGTTGCGACAATCTGGTCGCGGTTGTCGCCTATCGAGGTGCGCTCGGCAACGACAATGCCGTGGGCGTTCAAGGCGCGTGATATGTAGCGCGAATTGGTGTCGAGAATCTGACCTATCAGTATCTCGTCACCTATGGTTACTATCGTTGCTTTCATCTTCTATTGATTATCTGTTTCCGAAGATTCGGTCTGTTCCATTTCAGGAGTGATGAGGCTTTTGCAGAGATCGCCCGCGAAGCCGGCACCATTATAGATAAAACCTGTATATACCTGTACAAGTGTTGCGCCCGCATCCATCATTCGTTTGATATCCTCGGCTGTCATCATTCCTCCGACACCAATGATAGGGTAGGTACCGTTGCAACGCTCATAGACACGGCGTACAACCTCGATAGCACGCTCGGTAAGAGGTGCTCCGCTTACCGCTCCGACACCCGCCTTGCGCAGATTCTCCTGCGGAGTCTGTAACCCCTGCGGCATGGTCGAGGCATTTGTTGCAATGATGCCATCGAGTGGCGTATCGACCATGATATCGGTCATCAAATCTATCTCCTCGTTGGTCAAATCGGGCGATATTTTGAGCAGTATCGGGCGATACTGGTTTTGTCCTCGGCGGAAGTCGAAGAGTGGCTCCAATATCTTCATGATGCTCTCGCGAGTGCGAGGGACATACTGCTTGTGCGTGGTGTTGTAACTAACATTTACCGCAAAGTAGTCGATGTACTGGTAGAGGTTGCGGAATACGCGCAGGTAGTCCATCGCCGCCTCATCGGGCGGAGTTACGGTGTTTTTGCCGATATTGCAACCAAGGATAATGCCTTCGTGCTCTTTGCGCACATTCGCCAATACGCTCTCCAACCCTTTCGATGCCAGACCGATACGATTGAGTATTGCGGTATCATCGGGCAGATTGAATACGCGAGGTTTGGGGTTGCCCTGCTGAGGTCGTGGCGTTACCGTGCCAATCTCCACAAATCCGAAACCGAGAGCCGAAAGTGGGCGGAATATCTCGCCATTGCGGTCGAAGCCTGCTGCTAAACCTATAGGGTTGCGGAAGCGAAGACCAAAGACCTCGCGCTCCAAGCGGCTATCCTCGGTGGCGTATATCTTGCGCATAAACCACTTTGCTGTGGGTATCATATCGACAATGCGGAGTAACAGAACGGCAATCGAGTGCGCCTGTTCCGCTCCGAAAATTTTTGATATGATATGTAGGAGTTTTGTCATAGCGGGTGCAAAGATAGTAATTAAGAATTAAGAATTGAGAATTAAGAATTGTTTTTTCATTCTTAATACTCTCTCGCTTAGAAAAATTCCTCTCTGTAATGGTAATTATTTCGCAACGGCTCAAAATCGGTAGGCGAATTTTTCAACTCTGCACTTTCGGTTTCGAGGTCGCAGTATCGATTTATGGTATTGCACATCTCCTCCCACGAAATCATCTTGGGCTCGATTTGCTCAACCTCCGAAGGTCGCCAATCGGTAAGTGGCAGAGCGAAGTGGCGCGCTAATGCCTGTACCGCCAAGGCGGTTGCGTTTGCCTTGCCCTGAGCCGAGTAGCCAGCGATGTGTGGCGTTGCAATGAGCGACTTCGCTAAATATTCGCGGTCGATATTTGGCTCATTCTCCCAAACATCGGTAATGTATGTCAAATCGTTACGCCTTGTCGCCTCGGTTGTCACGCACTCTCCACGCGAGGCATTTATCAGCGTTGCTCCCGAGTGTAAGAGTGAGATATTTTGCTCGTTAATAAGGTGATGTGTGGTGGTGTCGAGTGGGGTGTGAAGCGTTACAATATCGGCACTATGCAACACCTCTTCGAGCGATACGAATCCGAGATGTTCACGCTCTTCGCGTGGTGGGTCCGAACAGATTGTACGAAAACCCCACGCCTCAGCATACTCCTTTACGAGTCTGCCCACATTTCCTACACCAACAATGCCCAAAGTGCGCTCGTGCGGTGCGAAACTCTCGCGCTTGGCAAGTGTTGCCAATGCTGCCGCCACCCATTGCAAAACACCGCGTGCATTGCACCCTGCCGAGGTTGCTACGGCGATGTTATGTGCGTGGCAGTAGTCGAGGTCTATATGGTCGAAACCGATGGTTGCTGTGGCGATAAACTGTACTCGCGAACCTTCGAGCAGAGAGCGGTCGCAACGAGTACGAGTGCGGATAATCAGGGCATCGGCATCGCGTACCAACTCCTTCGTAAAGGCGTTACCCTCGATATACTCCACCTCCGCAAAGGGCTCCAATACCCCCTGCAAAAACGGAATTGCTCTGTCTGCCAAAAATCTCATGATATTTTTGCTTTTAGCCATTAGCCATTGGCTTTTTTAGTTTTGCGAACTCCGAGTGTTGTTGTGGCGCAACTTTAATAGGGTTATAGGGGAATAGGAGCAATAGGGTGCGTGGATGCTTTTTTTGTTTTTCCGTTTCTCACTCTTATCTCCTATCTCCTATCTAATTAAAAAGTTTCCTGTTCTCCCTATCGGTCCCGTCAATATCCGCTAAATTGTTGCAAATTTAGCACAAATATAGTCCCATTGTATAACTTTTTCAATAATTTTTGTAAATTTGCGCCTTGCAAGATAAAGAAAACTTCTGACTAATAGCGCAATGAAAAAGATAGTTAAATCACTGATTGTAGTTTTGCTCTTTGGGGCGATGTTTGTGTCGTGTCATAGTGGCAAGACCAAGTTAGATGGAGGTGCCGATACGCTGTCCTATGTTATCGGATTGAATGTCGGACACTCGCTTATGGAGATGGACTCCACGCTGAATGTAGAGGCCGTGTGTGACGCAATCCGCGATGTCTACAATGGCGCACCAAAGATGACTTTGGAGCAGGCGCGAGACTACTATCTCGCCGAAAAGACATACTTTGTACATGAGAAGGCAAAGGCGCATCAGGAGCGTTACCTCGCCGATTTGAGCAAGCGAGACCGCAAGTATGTTCGCGCGCGCAATGGCGTAACCTACAAGATTATAGAGTTGGGCGACCAAAGCCATACAGGCTCGATGTCGGTGCGTGATACGGTGGAGATTATCTATAAACTAACCAACGAACAGGGTACCGTACTCGTGGAGTCGGATACACTGCGTTGCTCGTATCGCGGTCTTATCAAAGGCTTGCAGGAGGTGGTGCGTTTGGCGGGCGAGGGTGCCTACTTCAACGCTTGGCTCCCTTCCTCTGTTGCCTACGATGTTGAGGGCAACAATGAGTTGGGTGTAGGGGCAAACGAACTACTCAACTACGATGTCAAGGTGGTGGATATAAAATATAATAAAAGATAAAGTATACGATAAATTGTAAATTTTCGTTATCTTTGCGCGATTTGACAGAAAAAATATCAAACAACAAATTATAGAGAGATTGATTATGAGAAAAATTTTCATGGCAACAGTGGCACTCGCTTGTGCTGCGTTGGTTTGCTCTTGCGGAAGCAAGGGTGTTAAGGTTACAGAGGGTGACCGTGCAGTTTTGGACTCTTTGTCGTACTGTTTGGGTGCGAACATTGGTAGCGGTATCAAGCACCAACTTGGTGACATCACCTTCGACCTCGATGTGGTTAAAGATGGTATCAAGGGTGGCGTAACCGACAAGTCGAAGGTTTCGCACGAGGAGGCTATCAGCACTCTTCAAGAGTTTTTCAGCATAACTCTTCCGGAGCGCCGTGCCGAGTATCAGGAACTTGCAAAGGCTGACACCACAGCCGTGTTCCAACTCTTTAACAATGAGGAGGAGTGCGAGACTGTATCGTACGCATTTGGCACGGATATCGGTACAAATGTACGCAACAGCAAGTTCCCTATCCAGTATCACTGGTTGCTCAAAGGCTTCCAAGATGCTTGGGAGGGTAGCACCGAACTCACCGAGGAGGATGTGATGAAGTTCTTGCAGCACTACTTTATGGTAACCCGTCCTAACGAGGCTGCCGAGCGTTCAGCAAAGTGGTTGGAGAAGAAGGAGAAGGCTTTTGGTGTGAAGAAGACCGAGAGTGGCTTGCTCTACAAGGTTGTTAAGGCGGGCGATATGGAGAAGGCTGCCAAGAGTGACGAGGATATAGTTAAGGTACACTATGTAGGTAAGTTGCAGGACGGTACCGTATTCGATGCTTCGCGCTTCGAGAATCGCTCGAAGGAGCAGCAGGAGATGCTTCGTACACAGCGTCCTCACATGTTTGACGAGAAGGGTAACCTCTTGGAGGAGGACGAGCCAATCGAGTTTCCACTCAACCGCGTTATCAAGGGTTGGACCGAGGGTATGAAACTCGTAGGTCCGGGCGGAAAAATTAAGTTGTATATCCCTTCGGAGTTGGCTTATGGTCGCCGTGGCGCAGGTCGCGACATCGGTCCTAACGAGGCTTTGGAGTTCGAGGTTGAGTTGCTCGAAGTTGTTCCAGCCGAGGTTGAGGAGGCTCCTGCACCAGAGGCTGTTCCTGCAACCGAGGAGACACCTGCAAAATAATTAAACCTTATCGGTTTGGGAGAGTGGAGAGTTTTCTTCACTCTCTTTTTTTGGTGCGAACTCCAACCGTTGCCAAGGCGCAACAATTATAGGGGTGATAGGGGTTATAGGGGTAATAGGGTGCGCGGGAGGTTTAATTAGTGAGTAATCGAAAAAAAACTATCGTCTCTCGTCTCTTGTCTCTCGTCTTTTTATTATCTTTGCACTATGATACGCTACTACGAAGATATTGATATTACCTCGCGCAACTCGTTTCATGTGCGACAGGTGGCAAAACGACTTGTCGAATTTGACCGTGCCGAGGAGTTACCCGAACTATTCGCCAAGTATGGCAAGGAGAGTTGGTATGTGCTGAGTGGGGGAAATAATATCCTCTTTACGCAGGATATCGACTCGCTGCTGATTACTCCATGCGACAACCGCATAGAGATTCTCTCTGAGAGCGACACTGCAGTCCGCGTAAAAGTCGGTGCCGGTGTCGAGTGGGACGACCTTGTGGCGTGGAGTGTGGAGCGCGGATTGTGGGGCATCGAGAACTTGTCGCTTATTCCGGGCAAGGCAGGTGCTGCACCCGTGCAGAATATCGGAGCGTATGGCGTGGAGGCAAAAGATGTTGTCCGCAATGTCGAGATGTACTTTGTCGAGGGCGACAACTTCGTAACTCTCGCTGCCGAGCACTGCGGTTTCGGTTATCGCGAGAGCGTATTCAAGCATTCGTTGAAGGGGCGTGTTATCATTACCGCCATCGAAATCGAGTTGTCGAAGGAGGCAAATCCGCGACTCGGCTATGGCGATGTCGTGCGCGAGGTTGAGGCACGCGGAGGTGCTACACTCGCAAATATCCGCGATGCGATATGTTCTATTCGCCGCTCGAAGTTGCCTGACACTGCCGTTTTGGGCAATGCGGGTAGTTTCTTCAAAAACCCCGTAGTGGAGTGCGAGGTGGCAGAGAAGTTGCTTGCCGAGTACCCCGAGATGCCGCACTACCCTGCGCAAGAGGAGGGTAAGGTGAAGTTGGCTGCTGGCTGGCTTATCGACAAGGCAGGAATGAAGGGTTGCAAAGAGGGTAATGTCGGCGTACACGAGCGTCAGGCGTTGGTATTGGTAAATCTCGGAGGTGCTACGGGTGGCGAGGTTATTGCTTTTGCCCATAAGGTGGTTGCAACCGTCAAGGAGAAGTTCGGCATAGAAATTTCTCCGGAAGTAAATATTTTATAGACGAGAGCAAAATAATTCTTAATTCTCAATTTTTAATTCTTAATTTAGCCATAGGCTAATGTTATGCAGACCGAAGCACTACTGAAAGCATTTGAAAAGTATGTCGAAAGACACGAGCTATTCTCGCACGAGGATAAAATCTTGCTCACCGTATCGGGAGGTGTCGATTCGATGGTTATGCTATCTATATTTGTTCGCCTTGACTACAAGGTGGTGGTGGCTCATTGCAACTTCGGGCTGCGAGGCAAGGAGAGCGACGAAGATACCGAGATGGTGCTGCGCGAGTGCGAAAAGTTAGGCATCGTGTGTCACACTAAAAACTTTGACACCTTGGGCGAGATGGCTCGCACGGGTGACTCGATGGAGATGACTGCACGCCGCCTGCGCTACGAGTGGTTCTACGAGTTGTGCCAGAGCGAGGGGTATGGCGTTATCGCCGTGGCACACCACGCCAACGACTCAATCGAAACATTTTTCATAAATCTGTTGCGTGGTACAGGGCTGCGCGGTTTGACGGGTATCAACCGCCAGTATGGTCGCGTGGTGCGACCTCTGCTCTATGCCACACGCAAGGATATCTTGGAGTATGCACTCCACAACCATATACCATATCGCGAGGACTCCTCGAATCGTTCGACAAAGTATCTGCGCAACAAAATTCGTTTAGGTTTGTTACCATTGTTGCAGGAGATAACCCCGAAATTTACGCCACTGATGCGCGGAAATCTCTATCGCCTGAACAATGCACAACGATTTATCGATGCGGGAATAGACCGTATCCGCGAGGAGGCGGTACAGCGAGAGAACGGCATAGATATCATCAGGGTTGCCACTATCGACAAGATATATCCGTTGGACTTTGTTGTGTACGAACTCTTGAACTCGACCTACGGCTTTAAGGGCGATGTTGTCGAGGAGTTGTGTCGCGCCTTGAAGCGAGGTGTTACCGACCGCCGATTCTACTCACGCGACTATGTTGCATACCTCGACAGGGGAGATATTATGGTTGCGCGTATCGAGGAGGAGGACGACTGCGAGGTGGTGGTCGAGTACGATGATATGCGCAGTTACTGCGGTAACTCGGTGCTCTACTACGAGCACACCGATATTGATAATGTTGATGAATACCACCTACCGAGCGATGTGGCACTGCTCGATGAGGCGAAGTTGCAATATCCACTTCATCTGCGCCGTTGGCGCGAGGGCGACACCTTTATACCATTCGGTATGGCAGGGCGCAAAAAGGTGGGTGATTATCTCACCGACCAGAAGGTCCCTATCGTGGAGCGCAAACGACAATTTGTGCTGGTGTCGGGCGAGGATATTGTTTGGGTTGTAGGTCGCCGCACAGATGAGCGTTTTCGCGTAGGGACGCAGACCGAAAATATACTTAAAATCACAAAACTTACTATCTAACACAATATGGCAGAGAAGGTTACATTTGCATCATGCGAGGCGGAATTTCGCCGTTTGATGGGCGATATCAAGGCGCGAAAGTTTGCTCCCATCTATCTTTTGCAGGGCGAGGAGTTCTACTTTATTGATGCGCTATGCGATGCCCTCTCCGAGGGTATTATGGAGGAGTCGATGCGAGCCTTTAACCAGATTGTGATATATGGAAACGATACCGATGGCGGCACCGTTGCGAGTTACTGTCGTCAGTTGCCGATGATGGGCGAGTACGAGGCTATCATTGTGAAGGAGGCACAGCAACTCGACAAGATGGAGTTGCTGAATGCCTACGCGGCATCGCCACAAGCATCGACTATCTTGGTTTTATGCCATAAAGGTAAGGCGATGGATCGCCGTACGCCGCTCTACAAGAGCATCAAGGCGAAGGGTGTAGTCTTTGACTCGGTGTCGCCACGCGACTACGAGGCGGAGCGATGGTTGTCGGGCTTTGCTGCTACGAAGGGGTTGAAACTCGACTCGGCAAGCAGTAAAATTTTGGTGGCGCACCTCGGCGTTGATATCTCGAAAATCAGCAACGAACTCGAAAAGATGATTGTATCGTTGCCGAAGGAGCGTACTACAATAACACCCGAAGACATCGAAAACCATATCGGCATATCGCGCCAGTTCAATAACTACGAGTTGAGCAATGCCATACTCGACCGCCAACTCGAAAAGGCATTGACCATTGCGCAGCATATGGGCGAAAATCCGAAGGCATACCCTCTGCTACTGACGGTAAAGGTGCTCTACGACTCGTTCCGACAACTCTTTACCTATAATTATATATGTTGGGACTCGCGCCGCCGAGGTGTGGCTATGTCCGACCAAGGGGAGTTGTGCCGTGCCATGCGCCTCAATAATCCCTACTTCCTCAGGGATATTGCGCGCCGCGCTCCGATGTGGCAAAATAGTAAAGTCTTCAAAATTCTCGGTCTTTGTGCCGAGTACGATGCCAAGAGTAAAGGTATCGATGATGGTGGAGCCTCGAACGGAGAGTTGTTGCGCGAGTTTATATTGAAAATAATGATGCTCTAATGGCATACATCTACGAATATATCCGCACACAAGGCTACGAGCCAATGCACTTCGAGGAGCATTATGCTCGGCTTGATGCGCTGTCGTGTATCTACTTCGGCAACCCCATAAATATCTCACAGGCGGAACTTCGCAATGCCATTGTCGCCGAATTTCGCAAATCGAGATTCTCGGAGTCGCTAATAAATCTCGCCTTTGTTAAGTGCTTGCCGGAGGGACAGGTCGAGGTGAAAGTGTCGGGTATCATATACAACGAATTTTCGCTTCGGGCAATACGACCACACGCCTATATCTGTCGTATTGGGGGCAGAATGCTTACGGATAACACCTCAGCAAAAGAGGGTGTTATGGAGTTCAATCAGAATACCACCGACATCTCAAATGGTGGCGTGGCACTATGGGTAACAGAGCAGGAGGAGGTTGTAGCCATTGATGGAGCCTCCGTGATAGGGGTGTTTGACGATGAGATATGCTTCTCGCAGAGTGGGCAGGGCGTTGAGTTCGACCTCGCATATACCGCCGCAAAGGATATGAAGCGCAATGTCACCAAGAGGGCTATAATGTTAGACGAACTCCCCAAGATGAAGGAGTTGCTCTATATCGACTATCGCGGCATAACGGCAGTTCAACTCTACTATCCATACCCTCAACTCGACAAAGCGAGTATCTATATGGATATTACCGCTGAGCGACTTGCGAAGCAGATTTCTAAAATTGAAGATTGCTATTAGTCATTGACTTTTTTAGTGAGTAGTGAGTAACGAGTAGTGAGTAGTTAGAAGTTAGACGAGAAAAGTATTTAATAAAATCAAAAAACGATTTATCGTTTTTACCTTTAATTCTCAATTCTCAATTTTCAATTCTCAATTTGAAAAAGTCCTCGTCTTTCTAAAAAGTTTGTATTGACAACGGGATTTCGTGGTGCTATATTTGCACCAACAAAATCCTAAATCCAATGAGAAAAATACTATTTTACTACTCGGTAGTGGCAACACTACTGCTGCTTGTGTGCATGCTATCCTTGCACCACACCAAAGACGAGACAATACGCCTCCGCAACAACAACGAGGCACTTGCTGCCGAAGCAAATCTCTACAAAACCCGTAGCGAAGAGTCGGCGGCATCGGTAGTGGCGATGCAACTCCAACTCGATGAGTTTCGCCAACAACACGCGCGCGACACAAAGCGTATTCGCGAGTTGGGGATTCGTCTGCGCCGTGTAGAGAGCGTAGCCACCTCCGCCTCGCAGACCAAAGTCGAGGTTAGCGCACCTCTGCGTGACACCATACTCTTCGATCGCCTATTGCCCGATACCGCCTCGATATTTCGTTGGAGCGATAGTTGGGTGCGCATCGAGGGGATTATCCGCAATGGTAAAGCCGAGTGCCAAGTCGAGAGCGTTGATACACTTCGGCAGATTATCCACCGTGTGCCACGCCGATTTCTCTTTTTCCGCTACGGCACAAAGGCTATCCGTCAGGAGATAATCTCCTCAAATCCACATACTCGCATCGTCTATGCCGAATATATAGAACTTCCAAAGCGTATAAAAATGCGGTAAAAGTTGCATATATCAAATTTTTTGTATAAATTTGGTATATGAAAGCAACCTTAAAACTACACTATGCCACTACGGGTGGTGCCAAACTGCAAATTGTGCCTGCTGAGGGTAAGGCTACTGATATGCGCCGCGAGGCGAACGGCTTTTGGAGTACGCAGATAGAACTCCACTCCGATAGACCATTCCACTACTCATACCGCGTTGTCGAGGGGCGTCACACCCTTCGTACCGAGTGGGGCGAGGGGCACTCGCTTACCGAGATTGCCGGTTGTCCGTCAGTTGAGGTTATGGACCATTGGCACGATGCACCACAAAACACTCCTCTCTACTCCTCGATGTTCAAGAGTGCTATCTTTGCACGCCCTGTCGAGCCACAGCCGCTGATGGTGGGTGCTACGCACTATATCGAGGTTGAGGCGGTATTGCCTCCGACCGAGCGATTGGCTCTGCTCGGCTCTACTGCGCCACTTGGCGAGTGGAACGAGGCGAAGGCTCTGCCGATGCGATACCTCGGCAACTATCGTTGGGGTGTAGCCTTGTGCGCACGCGCGTACGCGGAGTATAAATTTGTAGTTACCAATGGTGAGGGCGCACTTCTGCGCTGGGAACAGGGAGAAAACCGCACGCTCTCGTTGAGTGATAAGATGCACCTTACACTTGGCTTGCGCCTGCGTGACGATGTGCAGTGGCGTGGTGCGGGTGTTGCCGTTCCGGTCTTCTCGTTGCGCTCGGAGCATGGCTTTGGCGTTGGCGAATTTGCCGACCTGCAACTTTTGGGCGATTGGTGCGCAGCGACAGGTCAGCGAGTAATTCAGATATTACCGATAAACGATACCACGATGTCGATGTCGTGGCACGACTCCTATCCTTACAATACCGTTTCGAGTTTTGCTTTGCACCCACTATATATCCGTTTGAGCGATGTGGGCTACCTGCGTGGTGAGGCCGATAGGGCGGAGATGGAGGCTTTGCAGGCGGAGTTGAATGCACTGCCCGACTTGGACTATGAGCGTGTAGTGAAGGCGAAGATGAAGTATCTGCGCAAGATGTATGAGCAGTTGGGTGCGCGTTGTATGGATAGCAAGTCGTTCCGCGACTTCGAGAAGCATAACCGCGCGTGGTTGATGCCGTATGCAGTATTTTCGGTGTTGCGCGACAAGTACGGCACGGCAAATTTCGAGGAGTGGAAGACCTTTACGAAGTATGCCGAGAAGCGTTGTGCCGCCTTTGCCGAGCGCAACGAGAAGGAGGTCGGCTTCTACTACTATGTGCAGTACCACCTCGACCGACAACTGCGTAAGGTGCGCGACTATCTCCACTCGAAGGGTGTGGTCTTGAAGGGCGATATTCCGATTGGCGTATCGCGCACAAGTGTCGATGTTTGGCAAAATCCCGAACTCTTCGATATGCGCTCCTCGGCGGGTGCGCCGCCTGATGACTTCTCGGCAGAGGGGCAGAATTGGGGATTCCCAATCTATAATTGGGCGAAGATGGCGGAGGACGGCTACGCTTGGTGGCGTGCGCGATTTGCCAAGATGGCGGACTACTTCGATGCCTATCGCATTGACCATATTCTTGGTTTCTTCCGTATCTGGGCAGTTCCCGAAGGTGCGAAAAATGCACTGCTCGGAGCCTTCGAGCCTTCGTTGCCATACTCCGTTACGGATATTCGTTCGGAGGGCTTCGACTTCGATGCCGAGCGCGATGTAGCGCACGATTTGAGCGATGATAATGCGCTTTGGTTGGCGTATGGCGAGGGCTTTGTACCTCGAATTTCGCCATTTGCGACCGAGCGATTTAATGCTCTGCCAAAGTTACAGCAACAAGCGTTTGTGCGTCTGCACGACAACTTCTTCTACAATCGACACAACGCCTTCTGGGGCATGACGGGTGCGGAGCGATTGTCGCAACTTGTCGGCTCGACTGCGATGTTGGCTTGCGGCGAAGATTTGGGAATGATACCTGCTTGCGTGCCGCAGGCGATGTGTGAGCGACAGATTCTCTCGCTCGAAATTGAGCGTATGCCAAAGGAGTATGGCGTGCGTACGGGCGATGTTTTGCGAAATCCTTATCTGTCGGTCTGCTCGACCTCTACGCACGATATGTCGCCATTGCGCTTGTGGTGGCGTGATGAGGCAGAGCGTCAATACTATTTCGAGAAGGTCTTGGGCTTGGAGGGTGAGGCTACTGCGGAGGCTACTGCGGAGTTGTGCGCACAGATTGTGGCACGACATCTCGCATCGCCTTCGATGCTTACGATATTGCCGTTGCAGGATTGGCTGTCGCTATCTGCGGAGTTACGCGCGGAGGATATCGAGCGCGAGCGTATCAATATCCCGTCAGTACCTCGCCACTATTGGCGATACCGCATGCACCTCCCACTCGAAGAGTTGGTCGGCGCAGAGGATTTCAATAAAAGAATTGCTGACTTGATTATTGAGACAAATCGATAACTAAGAAGCCAATGGCTAATTGCCAATGGCTAAAAGCCAAAATTATATATTTTCTCTCGTGTCGTGGGGTTTGATATATCCCTCGACACGCTTTATTATATCGCTACGCTCTTCGCACGAGATATAGTATTTGTTGCCGTCAATATCGGTAATCTCCACAAATTTACCCCAGCGCGAGGCGTAGATATGGATAAACTCCATTGTGCGAAGATTCAGAAAACGACCATAATGACCAAAGAATCCTACCGCCCCGAAGATAGGCATACAAGCCCTCATCTCGCGCTTCTCGACCTTGCGAATACTCGCAATATCCTCGTAGAGTAGCGAGGTGTCCTCGGCGATGCACTGTATCTCGATACCCTCCTCATCGACCACCACACGGCGCGGAATTGAGAGTATCATCAGTGCCAATATCGCCACAATAATCGATATAAACCATGCCGAGATATAGCCACCCTCGTATACCAACGCCGGCACTACCCCTAATCCGGCAAATGCAAGCAGGTAGAGTGCCGAGGTGTAAGGTGTACGCTTGCCCAGACGGTTTTTATAAATCTTCTCCATAGTTTGATAGGGGTAATGGGGGTTATAGTGTGTATTGTTAGATTTTTATCTCTCGTCTCTCGTCTATTATTGCCTCCGCAATTAGCAAATCATTCGGCGTTGTAATCTTGATATTTGAGTAGTCGCCCTCGCAGAGTGTAATTCGCTCGCCCGAAAACTCCACCACCGAGGCATCATCGGTGAACTCCGCACGAAACTCAGTGTCGTAGGCGGCGCGTAAAATAGGTGCCGAGAATATCTGCGGTGTCTGCACAATACGCAGTGGGGTGCGGTCTACGATATGCGACCTATCGCCCTCGACTGTTCGGTACGAATCTACTGCCCTGACAACGGGTATTGCTGCGCCATTTTCGGTAGCGCAGGCTACCGTACGAAGTATTAACTCCCTCGATGCAAATGGGCGCACTCCATCTTGCACGGCAATCAAATCTACCGCTTCGCTCAACGCCTCGATGCCGTTGCGGACAGAATGAAAACGCTCCTTGCCACCCTCGACAATGGAGTGCTTTGCCACCTCGAATCGTGCCGAAAAATTCTTCCAAAACTCGATGTACTCGGCAGGCAGAACTACCACAATGCGTGATGTCGGCAGTGCCTTGCGGAAGGCATTTATCGTGTGCGCGAGGATAGGCTCACCACCCACCAACGAAAACTGCTTGGGCAGCGTACCACCCATACGACTGCCGCTGCCTCCGGCAACGATAATAACCCCTACTCTTGGTTGTTCCATATCAACTTCTTTCCGAAACCGAGCGTGTTGTCGGTCAATTTTATAAATGTTGGCACTACTGCCCAGATATTTAGTGGTGCTACGGCAGCGTATGGGAAGCGCTTGATGTACGCCGCCCTGTCGGCATCATCTCCTCGCTCTGCCATGCCGCAAATCTGCGCCCCCTGCACCTTGCCTACAATGCGAGTTTCGAGGGTTATACCAACGGCAACCTTTGCGTTCTGTAACATCTCCTGCGCATGGCGTGTGGTGTCGTCAGAGGTGAATATGAGGCGGTGACGCTCCTTATCGTAGGCGTAGAAGCATGCGGCGCAATATGGCTCACACTCTGCCGATACAGTTGCGAGAGTGAGAACATGGTGTCGCTTTATGAAATCAACAATGCGCTTGTCGAGCATATCTCTATTTCAGCATTTCAAGGTTTGTAACCTTCATCGAGTCGGGTACTTCGCCATTCAACTCCGCCATAATGCGCACCTTTACGCGCTCAAACCTCTCGCGATTATCTTTCGAGATAGGTTCGGCAGGTTTCTGCGGAACTTTTAGCGGATTGATTGGCGTAGAGCCCTTCCACAAGCGGAAATCGAGGTGTGAACCTGTCGAACGACCTGTGCTACCGACATATCCGATAACCTGTCCCTGCGAAACCCTTGCACCAACCTTTATGCCTTTGGCAAAACCTCGCAGGTGGAGATAACCCGAAGAGAGGTTGCCGGGGTGCTTGATTTTAAGCATATTACCTGCCGCCTTATCGTACGACTTTTTGGTTATTACACCATCGGCTACGGCACGAACAGGCGTACCCGATGGTGCGGCATAATCTACTCCGTGGTGAGGACGATACTTTTTGAGTACGGGGTGAAGTCGTGCATGCGAGAACTTCGATGATATGCGTGTGAATTTCAGCGGAGCCTTCAACAACTGCTTGCGCAGAGAGCCTCCGTCCTCCTCCCAATACTGCAATTTGCCCCCCTGCTCGAATGGTATGGCGTAAATATCCTTTCCTCTGTGTGTGAATTTTGCACCCCAAACGCGACCAATACCTACCGAGAGGGTGTCGATGAACTTCTCATCGTAAATTACTGTGAAACTATCGCCCTGCTGAATGCCGAAGAAATCGACTGTCCATTGATAAATATCCTCCATCTCCGAAGCGAGTGAGTAGGGTAGTTGTGCCTCCATTATGGCGCCCCAAAGCGAAGAGGAGATAACGGCAGTGCTCTTTTTACGGCGAATTTCGACCTCGCGCTGACCTTCGCGCACCGCCACCGAGTCACCCACAAAGGCAAAGACTACATAATCAACAAGGTTCTTCTCGTAGACCAAGTAGTCGAGTTGTACCGCTGTGGAGTCCTGACAGGTAAATGTGGTGTAGTGATTTCCAGCGCGAATGTTGCGTAGCGGACAAATCTCCTTGGTGAGTTGGTCGAGGCGCAGAACTTTCTGCGTGCCGATGCCGTACTCGCCGAGGATTTTACTCCACGACTCTCCACGCTCCACGGTTTTGCGTTCCACGGTATAGTTGTCGGCATTTATGCCGAACAGGATATTCTCCTTCTTCTGCTCTGCACGCTTGGAGGAGCAGGCTGTGAATGGCGCGATAAACAAAATCGCAAGTATTGTGTATAAAAATCGTTTCATAATTGACAAAGTTATGAAAAATTGGCTAAAACTCCAAATTATAATCTACCGACCAAAACGAAAATACTTTGTATTTTGTTTTGTAAAAAAAAATAATTATCTTTGTCTAGGAAACAAATAAACTTTTGATTATGAAATTTGCAAAATCTATCATCTTTTCACTATTTGCATTGGCAGCCTTCTCGGCAGTAGCGCAAAAACATAGCGCGGTGCGATACTATCCAAGAACTAATAGCAGAGGGTTTCGCAATGAGATATACATCCCTAATGTGATGGGCTACAATGTCTACAAGGCAGATCTTCATACCCACTCTATCTATTCTGATGGTGATCTCACTCCGGCACTCCGTGTTCGTGAGGCGTGGGCAGATGGCCTTGATATTATAGCGGTTACCGACCATATGGAGTATCGCCGTATTGAGCGTGATCTGTTCTATTATATGAAGGATTATATTGATCCCGAATTGCGAAAGGTGGGCAAGGCTGTAAATACAAATGTGCTTAATAAACAGCCCGATTCTCACGGCTTATTGGTGGATTTCAACCTTGGCTACAAAACAGCTCTCAGAGAGGCAAAGAAGTTGGATATTATGGTGATAAATGGTGTGGAAATCACTCGTGGCAAACTCGGCGACTATAACGCATTGTTTACCACCGACAACAACGCCCTCTACGATCCGAACCTCGAACAGACCATTCGCAATGCTCGCGCACAGGGTGCTTTCATCTTCCACAACCACCCTCAATACAGCAAAAAGACCGAGAGTACGATGCCTCCGCACTGTGAGGATTTTCACGAGAAAGGGTTGATTGACGGATTTGAGATTGCAAATGGATTTAACATCTACGATAGACTTATTGATTACTGTTTGAAGGGGGGATATGCTCCATTTGCAACCTCCGATGCACACGGATTGATGTCCGCTCGTTTCCCAAATGCAGGAAAGGAGTATTATCGCAATATGACGCTTATTCTTGCGAAGGATAGAACCGAAGAGTCAATTAAAGAGGCTTTGCAAGCAAAGCGTACAATCGCCTATACGGTTAATATGCTTATTGGTAAGGAGGCACTTTTGAAAGAGTTCTTCAAGGCGTGTGTTGAGGTGAAGCCACTTGGAGTAAGCGGTAAGAAAAGAACATTACTTCTTAAAAACAACTCTTCGCTTCCATTTGCAATTAAGTTGAAAGGAGTGAAGGAGCAAACTATTTTTGCTAATAGTTCTACTATACTTGATGTTGACAAAAATGTAAAAGTTGTCAAATTTACGGTAACCAATATGCTTTGTGGCAAGAACCTGTCACCAGAAGTAAGTTATAGATTGCAGATAGATTAAATCAAGAAAGTTGCCTGTTACGAAGAAATATATGGTAAAAAATCGGATTAATTAAATAATTCATCGTATCTTTGATTGGAATATAGTGTAACCGAGCCGTGAAAAAGATTCTTCTTAAAATAGCATCACTCTTTTATGGTGCCGCAATTAAGTTGCGACACATGATGTTTGATGCCAATATCCTGCATAGCGAGAAGTTCGATATTCCGATTATCTGTGTCGGCAATATAACTGTCGGCGGTACGGGCAAAACCCCTACCGTGGAGATGCTTGTTGCTCACTACTCCGAGGAGTACAATGTGGCAGTTCTCTCGCGAGGCTACGGTCGCACAACCAAGGGCTATCGCGAGGTTGTGGTCGAGGATAACTATCGACAAGTTGGCGATGAGCCATTGCAGATTAAACGCAAGTTTCCGCATGTGAGGGTTGTGGTGTGCGAGAAGCGTGCCTTCGCCATACATCGCATTCAGGAGGAGTTCCCCGAGGTGGATATGATAATTATGGACGATGGCTTCCAGCATCGCTATGTAAATCCGCTTATCAATATCGTTATTGTAGATGCCAATCGTCCGGTTGAGCGCGACCATTTGCTCCCATACGGGCAGTTGCGCGACACGACCGACTCGCTCGACCGTGCGCACTACTTTATCGTTACAAAGTGCCCAGAGAATATGAAGCCTATCGATATGCGAGTGATGCGCAAAATTTTGGTGCAGAAACCTTCGCAGGAGATATACTTTTCGCGTATGCAGTCGATGCCTGCTTGCTCGGTTTTTGCAGAGGTTGAGGGTACGGTCGAACATGGGGCAAAGGTTATTGCGATGTCGGGCATTGGCGATAGCGAGGCGTTCAATAGAGGCTTGGCACAGCGATATAATGTTGTTGCCGCGTTGGATTTGGACGACCACCACTCATATCGTATGAGCGACTTGCGACACATCAGAAAGATGCTTGCCAAGTATCCCGATGCGGTGATTATGACTACGGAGAAGGACGCGGTGAAACTCTCACATAGCAAGGCTGTGCCCGAGGATATCCGCTGCAAGATGTTCTACGAGACTATCTCGTTGCGCTTTATTGGCGATAGCCGTGCCGAGATGTTCGCCAGAATAGATAACGATATAAAAAATAGAGACAATGGAGCGCATATTAGAGGCTTGTAATGCTATTCGCGAGGCTACAAATAACTTCGCACCCGAGGTCGGTATCATTCTCGGTACGGGCTTGGGCGGTTTTGTCGATAGTATCGATGTGGAGTATCGCTTGGAGTATAAGGATATTCCGAATATGCCCGTATCTACGGTCGAGGGACACAAGGGCTGCCTTATCTTCGGTAAGGTTGCAGGTCGCAATGTGGTGGCTATGCAGGGACGCTTCCACTACTACGAGGGATATGCGATGAAGCAGGTTACATTCCCTGTGCGTGTTATGGCTCTGCTCGGCATCAAGCACCTCTTTGTGTCGAATGCGGCAGGAGGTATCAACACCTCATTCTGCGTGGGCGATTTGATGATTATCACCGACCATATCAACCTCTTGCCAAATCCGCTTATCGGACCAAACATGGCGGAGTTCGGACCTCGCTTCCCCGATATGCACGACTGTTACAGTTCGGCGGTACGCGCAAAGGCGACAGCCATAGCCGAGCGCGAGGGTATAAAGTTGCAGTATGGCGTATATGTCGGCACTACGGGACCAACCTTCGAAACACAGGCGGAGTACCGCTACTTCAAGGCTATCGGTGGCGATGCTGTCGGTATGTCCACCGTGCCCGAGGTTATCGTGGCGCGCCACATGGGGGTACCATGCTTCGGTGTCTCAGTCGTTACGAATTGCGGTTTGAGTGAGGAGAAGGGTGACCACGAAGATGTGCAGGCACAGGGCAAAAAGGCGGGAGAGCGTATGGCTCGCCTCTTTATCGAATTGATTAGAGAATTATAAAATACGGATAGATATGATTAACAAGGTAATTTTAGTAGGAAATGTAGGTCTCGACCCCGAAGTTCGTGCTTTGGACAGTGGTACAAAGGTGGCTCGTGTGCGCTTGGCAACAACGGAGCGTTACACCGACCGCCAAACAAACGAGACAAAGGAGTTAACCGAGTGGCACACCATAACCTTGTGGCGTGGCTTGGCAGATGTGGTTGATAAGTATGTGCATAAGGGCAGCCAACTCTATATCGAGGGCTCGTTGCGTACTCGCGAGTGGACCGATAAGGATAACCAAAAGCGATACACTACCGAGATTGTCGCTACCGAGATGAAGTTGCTCGGTCGTCGTGGCGATGCTAATCAAACACCAACTGCACCGAGCGCGGTACAGGACTATGCACAGCCTGCCTATCAGGCTCCTGCGCAACCTTCGTATGCACAGTCTGCTCCTGCACAGCCTGTGTATCAGCAGCCGGCAGCCCCTGTTTCGCAGCCTGTGGCACAACCTGTACAATCAGCACCTGCGGCACCTGCTGTGCCTGCCGATAATGCAGACGACCTGCCATTCTAAGGTAAAGTCTAACAACAACAATAATAGCGTGTTCAGGAACATCTTGAACACGCTATTATTTGTGTGTATACTACCCGCTACAAGAATCTTGGCAGGGCAACCGAGCGCACATTCTGTGGCTCACGAGACTCGTCAATAATCTCCTCGGGAATGGTTGTCGTGTCGTAGACCGAGACCTCCGTTTCGTTTTCGATATTTACAAGACGGATATGTGTTGTCGCAGGTGTGAACGAAGGGTCTATAACCGAAGCCTTCGACTCCTCCTCTCCATACGACACCTTGTAGGTCGCAGACCACGGCTCATTGTCGGAGTATACGCCCGAGAGGATATTATCCTCCGATAGGGTGTAGGTGCCGTCATAGCGGAACCATATCGCCGAATATACCTGCTGGTACATCTCGAACTTGTCATCATCGGTGAATTTGATATATACGCGCGGTGCCGAGTCCGACTTGCCGCTGAATGATGCAAGAGTCCACTCTCCTACGATAGAGCCCTCATCAACCCAGTTGATTTTTGGTGCGCTGCTGCCGTTACCTCCGTTGTCGGGCTGACATGCGCAGACTGCAAGGGCTGCTACTACTAAAAATATCTTTGCTAATCTCATAATCCTAAACTCTTTTTTACAACCAACCTCCGTTTGTGGTGAAATTGTCGCGTACAATCAGCGCAAAACGCTTCGTAATGGTCATACCGCCAATCGAGGTTGAGGTGCCGGCAGAGTCGCCACCCGCGATCATCTTAACCTCCATAATTGCAGAGCCGCTATTCTTGCAAGTGATGCTGATCTTGTTCGATACAGGCATAACTTCCGGTTTGTTCTCTATGCCGAGTCGCTTCATATCCTTGCTGCTGATTTTTACGCCGCCCTCTACAAGTTTCAAACTAACCTTACCGTCAGAGAGGTATGGCGTTAGGTCGATATCGTAGAACAGAACGCCTCGTGGCACAGGTATGCAGGTGATACCCTCGATGTTCATCAACATACGGAAGGCATCGATGCGACCTGTTCCCATCATACCGACATACTTCTTTGCAGTATCGGAAGTTGCCAGATAGGAGTCCATATCATTTACCGAGAGCAGAATCATCGCCTTGAACTCATCGGCATTCAACTTCTTGCCGAGTTTCTTGGCATAGGCAAGACCGAGTGCTGCAACACCCGTAACATGCGGACATGCCATTGATGTACCCTGCTGGTAGCCGTAGTTCTCAGGAAAATCCTCGTATACACCCGCAGAGATAGTCGAGAGGATACCAGCCTCGCCGCTAACTCTCAAATCTCCTCCCGGAGCCGAGATATTACAGCCTGGACCATAGTTGGTGTAGTATGCCGGCAAACCATTGATGCCGAAAGATGTTACCGAGATATAGTCGCGATAGCCTCCTGGATAACCCGCCTGCTCTGTGCTGTCGTTACCCGCAGCGCAGATAATGATGTTGCGGTTGATATTTGGGTGGCAACTCTTCTTGCGATATGCCTCCATAGCCTCGTGCTGAACGCTTCGACTCTGCGTGTACAGACCATCATTCTCGCCCACCTTGGCAGTCGAGCCCCACGAACAGTTGGCAATTACGGCTCCGTGGTCGGCAGCATATTTGAACGCCTGAGCGATAACCTGTGCCGAGCCATTGTTGCCACTTGTACCCGAGTATATCTGTAACGACATAATCTTCACACCGCTATTAGGTGTTCCATCGCCACCTGCAATACCGCAGATGCCCTTGCCGTTACCATTTACCGCAGCAATAGTTCCTGCAACATGTGTTCCGTGTCCAACATCGCCATACTTGTGTCCACTTGCCTCCTCAGGATCTGACGGGGTTGGGTAGTGCTTGTTCCAAGAGATTGGTCCATTGTCGACAAAGTTCCAACCATGGATATCGTCTACATATCCATTCTTGTCATTGTCAATGCCATCGTCTGCAATCTCCTTGGTGTTTACCCACATATTGTCTTTGAGGTCCTCATGCGTGTAATCGACTCCTTGGTCGACTACGGCTACAATAATCGAACTGTCGCCTGTGGTATATTTCCACGCCTCGGCAACATTTATGTCCATACCTTTGACAGACTTGTCGAGAGTTCCCGTATTTGTCAAATCCCACTGCTTCGGCATTAATGGGTCGTTGAAGGTCGGCGAAACAAGACGAGTAGTGCCGTACGAGAGATTTGCCGCAGCCGTAGGCTGTGGGGCAGGCATCTCGACACGACTATTAAACTCGATAACCTCGACCTCGGCTATCTGTGCGAGTGCGAGTGCCACCTCATCGAGGTCGCACTCCTGGTCGAAGTTGATGGCGTACCATCTGTGCAAGCCCGCCTTGCGAGTGTCAGCCTCGTGAGCCTCACTATAAGGGAATACTCGCTCCACAGCAGTCGCCTCGATATCGAGCAACAGAGCGTTCAGCGGCTCGATATTCGAGCGAGTCACTGCACCGTTGCGCGATTGAGTCTCGAATGCCTCGGCTGCTACATCGTTCAACTTCACGAGCAACGAGCCCTTGACTGCATCGTTCGAGTTGTTGATGATTTTGGCGGCATTCACCTTGTTGCCGCCATTGTCACCACCCATGGCGATATCCTCAAACCTTGTACACTGGGCTGTGATAAGCGCAACAGCAAGCAGAATGCTGAATTGTTTGATAAATCGAAACATCGTTTAACTAATTTATAAACATACCTAATTTTATAAATCTTTTTTAGACACCGGCAGACCGACCATCATTGCGAGGTCGGTCTGTCAGTGTTATGTAGTTCGGCTAACGGAACTTGGCGTTCAACTTTGCTCCACCAAAGCGGATTGTGTTGCTCAAAGGTTGCAACTCCACCGATATCGGCTTTACAGTGCGGAACGAACTACCCGAAACCTCCTTGCTCAAATTTGTGTAGGTGAAACTCTTTACCTTGTTGTTAGAGAGTACACTCTTCGAAATTTTAATGCTGCTGAATGGCACCTGTACCGTCTGACCGAACGAAACAGATGTTATTTCAGGGTTGTCGGTGCTATCACCAGTGTTGTCTCCATTGCCATCGCCGCCAGTTGTGTTGTCGCCTGTGTTGTCACCGCTACCATCGCCATCGGTTGTGCCGTCACTCTCAACATAAGGAACGATAGTTGTGCCACTTGCAGTAAACTGGTTGATCATTACCGAGGTGTTCTCTCTGCTGTTGATAGCAACTGCTTGGAGTACATCGTAGGTAGCCAAACCATTTATCTGCTTGGTCTCAGGGTCAACAGTGAATGTGATAGGTCCTGTATCTGTCTTTGCCTCCTGCTCAGTAGGCAATCCGTCAGGGTATGCGAATATCGCATATCTGTAAGTCCTTTCGGCATCGTACCAACCCAAAGCATAAGCAAACAGATTTGCCTCATCGTTATCCACCTCAGCATTCTCCAAGTAGCGAATCATACCCGGTACGGTGAGGGTATTCTTCTCATCATCGTAGTTTGCATACCACTCGTAACCGTCCTTGAATGCGAGATTCTTAATCAAGAACTCGTTTGTCTTGCCCGGTACATTGCGGAGGGTGAATACATTGGTCGAAGTATACTTGACATTATCCGATGAATAGTTGGTACACTCCATCTTGTAGTCACCAATCTTCAATTTACCATTCAACTCCTCATAATATGGAGGCTCTGGCTTAGTCTTGGCGGTCAAGGTCTTGGTGATACTCTTACCATAGACATTCTTGGCAACAACGATAAGGGTGTACTCAGTATCAGGATCCAATCCAGGATAGTAGCCACCGAATGTACCGACACGCTCTCCGAGCGATACCTCCTTGACGAACTCCCAGTCGAATGCGATACCCGCATTTGCAACGAGATCCTCTTTGCTACCCTCAAAATCCTCCAAGAGGTCTGCAACACTCTTGCTGTCAGACATATAGTAGCCGATGTTCTTCAAGTGTTTGCCTTCGCCCTTGAATGAGTATGCCAACGATGTATAGTCAGGGTACTCTGCTAACGCCTCAGGCGCAATATCTGTTACCGAGCCCCACTTAACATCAATCTCGCAATCTGTAATCTCAGGCTCACCAATACCTGCATAGTAGAATGGTATCGTCACAATACCTCTCTCGTATACCTCTGTCTCGTTAGACTTTACGGCAGCCGCTACAATGGTGTAGATGCCGCGCTCCAACTTCAACTTAACCTCTACGCTACCTGCGCCCTTTGCGAAGTCCTCAATGATTTGGATATTCTCATCAGTACCCTCTTTGAGTTTCTTGCTTGCCTCGGCAATTGGGCTGCCCTCCTCGGTGCCATCAAGTTCGATATCACCCTCAACTACGAGGTATCTGATGCCCGTTACATCGTCACCGTATGTGAAGTTAACCTTCGCATAGATGGTCTCGTTGTCGGCAGCAATCTCCATACCATTGTACGAGCCACCCAAAGTGTAGTCGGCAGCCTCGCAGCCCGGCAGAATTACGCGGAAGAGTCCGCTCTGGTTACCACCGTATGTTCCGTAGAAGTGTTCGAGTTTGTAACCCTCATCGATATACGCCTCGAATGTGAAGGCGATATTTCCCTTAGGGAATGTGATAACACCGTCCTCAATGATACCGCCATCGGCATAGATAATACCGTCTCCCAGCGGGTTACCCTCTACCCATACGCCATAGATATCTCTTACGCCCATCTTCTGTTCACGAATGGTAACATTCTTAGGGTCTGAACAGTCAATTTCGAGACCCGGTGCAGGATTTGCGCACTCAAACGATGCTCTAACCGCATCGGCAGTTGCACCCTCAAAGAGATAGAGGAGCGACTCGATCCATGGGTCGTGAATCTTGTAGAGGTTAGGATTATCCTTGTGCTGTGAGATTGTTACATCAATCTCCGCCGGCGATGTGATGCTAAACACAGATTCTAACACTGCAAGACCGCGGAACTTACCCTTCAAATAGACAGGCTCATCTGTTGTAGGAGCATCTGGATCTGTCACCTTCATCTCAATCCACTGGTTGAGGCTGAAATCCACAGTCCAACTGCTGAATCCGTAAGCGGAAGTCTGCTTAGGGTCAGCAATAGAGAAAGTTACCGTATAGGTCTTGTCCTTCTCGAACTTTGTGTGGTCGACAGTGATCTCCATCTCGGCAGTCTGTGCTCCCGCAGGGAAGATAACCACATTACGATTCTTAATCTTGAACCACTCTTTGTATTCGTCCTCAGCATCGATGCGGACAAAGACCTCCAATCGGCTCTTTGTGTTTACGCGCGACAATGTGAGGGTGCGGGTGTCGTCTCCCTCTTCGCCATTGAACTCCATGTGGGGCTTGTTTACAGTCTTGTCGCCAATAAACGCAACCTGTGGACCCGAAGGCATGTCACCCGGCTCCCAGTCGGCGGTACAAGCACTAAATGCACCTGCCACCAACGCTATGAGAGCGATATATAACATCTTCAAATTCTTCATAATATATATCATATTCTGTTTTTAACCTTTGCCTTTCTAATTATTGTGCATCGCTCTTTGCTTTGAGCGTCATCGAAGCATCTGGGTTGTTCTTGCCTTGGAGTGCCTTGTTCTGCTGCTCCTCCGAACTTGGAATACAGATGTTCCATGCAGGGCAACGACCAAACGAAGAGAAGTCGAGTCCCGCAGGGGCATTTGTACCCTCGTAGGCGTTGTCGATAGGCATATCCAATCGCTTGAAGTCGAAGAACAATATGCCCTCGCCCCACAACTCTACGCGCTTCTGGAAGATAATATCATCAACAAGGTTGAAATCTGATGCCGTAAACTTAGGATCGCGGTGTGTGCGCACAAAGTCCTCGATAAGACTCTTTGCTCTTGCGGTATCCTCAGCCTGTGCGTAAGCCTCAGCCTCAATCAAGTACATCTCCTCGACACGCATCATTGGAATATCTACCACATTGCCGACAGCCTCGTTGACCTTCTCGCCACCGTTAGGACGGAATTTCAAGTGTGCGTATGGCTGTATGCCCGCGCCAATCAATCCGAACGAGGTCCACTCGTCCTTGGTGAGGTTTGTAACATCTTTGTAGTTCTTATACGCAGCACCCGGACCAACAATCAACTTCTTGCGGAAGTCGGTGTTAGACATACGGTCGTAGGTAGCCTTGCGAACACCCGGATAGGCGGCAGAGCCATATCCCCAACCTGCCTCGCATACCATGTGCGCAGCCCATGTGTGCAAGTTGGAGAGGACAGTCTCGCTTGACTGAATCATACCCCACAACCAAGCGTTGTTTGCCTTGTTGAAGCCGCTGGTAGGGCTGCAATACTGCTGCTCGGTCAATGGTGTGCAACCCGAAGTCTCGATAGCCTTGCGTGCATACTCGGCGGCTTTGAGATAGGCAGCCTTTCCTGTGAGAACATCAGGGTATACAGCAGTGTCGTACAAGTTCTCATCGAACTCGCCCAGCCAGAGATAAGCACGAGCCTTCAAACCATAGATAACAGCCAACGAAGGAAGATTCTTCGATACAGGCGAGTAGTCGGCCAAGTAGGTCTCGGCATCGTTCAAGTCGTTGAAGATAAACTGGAACATCTCCTCGCGTGGACGGCGTGGGTTGTTCTTTGCCGAAGCCTCGGTGGTGTGCTCATCTACGATAGGCACGGTCAAACCCTCTACAAGTTTCAACTCCTCATGATACGAAGTTACCTGATCCGAATATGCTTCGAGTGGATCGTAGAAACGAGCCAAATCCAAGTAGTAGAGCGCACGGAAAGCCTTTGCAATACCGAGTTGTTGTTTTGTACTCTCGTCATCGCCGCAAACACGAATCATATCGTTCACGATCTTGATGAACTGGTAGTAGTGGTACCAAACAAAGGCGCAGTAGCCGGTAGGACCAATACTCATCTGGTAGTGGTAGTACTGGAAACGGTCTGCATACTGGTTTGGACCCGTAGGGAGAATCTCGCCAATAGCACGGTCGAAGGTCGCCATTATCGATGGATAACCGAAGTCCTCGTGGCTATCGCTACCATAGATGTTGTTGGTGAGAAGAATTGCGGATATCGCAGCCGACAAACCGTCAGATGCAAACTCCGAATCCTCAATCTGGTCGTATGTGGCAGAGCCATTCATAGGAAAGGTCTCCTTGATACAACTTGTGGTGAGTACCAAAGTGCAGAGCGAGAGAATAACCAATCTAAATATATTTTTCATTTTCATACTATAAATCTCCTTTCTGTACAAATTAGAATGATATAGTAACGCCACCCGAGAATGTACGGATTGGTGCATAGGTATAAGGGTTTGCGCCTCCCGAGTTCGATTGACGAGGGTCAAGTCCCTTGCGCTGCGAGAAGTAGTAGACATTGTCGCATGCAACATATACTCTCAACTTCTCAACCAAGAACTTGCGAGTGATGTGTATTGGCAATGTGTAACCAATCGTGATGTTCTGAATGTTCAGATACGAAGCATCGGTCAGGAATCGGCTCGATGTCGCAGCATAGTTCTGGTCGTTGTAGCGGAAACGAGGGATATTGGAATCCTTGTTATCCTCGCTCCATGCGTCCCACAAGTCGCGGTGGAGTGCATATCCAACCGAAGTCTGCATCGGAGAGTTCATCATCATCGCATAACCCGAGTCGTAAATCAAACCTCCAATCTGGTAGGTGAAGTTTGCCGATACATCTACGCCATAGAACTGCAATGCGGTGTTGATACCACCAAAGAGTGCTGGCGATGGGTCGCCCTGCAACTCACGACCATAGAGGTATGCCGCGTTGTAGTTGTTGGTCTTGTATCGCTTGCGGTTACCCTTCGAGTCGGTAACATATTCACCGGTCTCCTGATTAACCTCGTATGCCCACCACATAGACTCACCGTTACTGTTTACACCGGCGTAGGTTGGCATGTAGAGAGTGTAACGGTTGTAACCCTCGGCAAGGAAGTACGAGCCGTTGTCGTAACCTATGGTCTTGCCATCGCTGGTGCGATTCTGCTTGTACTGGTCAGGAAGTTTTGTAACCTTGTTGCTGTTGTGCGAGAAGTTCAAACCGAGCGACCATACAAAGTTCTTGCGGCGCATAACATCTCCGCCCAACTCGACATTGATACCCGTGTTCGCCATATCACCCACATTGGTGTAGTACGATGTGTAACCAAGCGAAGGGGCTACCGACAACGAGAACAACATATCGGAGGTCTTGCGGTAGTAGTAGTCGATATTACCGTAGAGACGATTCTGGAAGAGTCCGAACTCTGCACCAATCATCAGGTTGCCGTTGGTCTCCCAAGTGATGTTCGGATTACCCTTACGCGCAAAGATGGTTGCGATACCGCCCTGTCCATCGTTCGAGATGGTGTAGGAGTCGGCATAGAGGAAGTCGCCGATGCTGTCGTTACCCTGCGAGCCGTACGAAGCCTTAACCTTCAAGAGGTCTACAAACGGAACATTAAACCACGACTCCTTGTTAATCAACCATGCAGCCGACAACGACCAGAAGTTACCCCAACGGTGATCAGGGTGGAAGCGCGAAGATGCGTCACGGCGATACGATGCCGATACGAAGATGCGCTGGTCGTAGTCGTACTGAGCACGAACGAAGTAACCCTCGTTGTTGTACTGCGTACGATAAGAGGTCGCGCTCTGACCATCAACTACCAAACCTGCCAACTCGTCATAGTCGTAGGAGAACATCTGGCTCTTGCCTGCTCCGAGCGAGTAGGTCGAGATGTCGTATGTCTCGTGACCTACGAGGATATCGACATTGTGGTTGAAACCAAATGTGTGGGTATAGTTGAGCAACTGCTGCAAGTTGTACGAGATAACGCGGTCGTGCGATTTCGATACCGAGCCACCTCCCGTTGCAAACTGTCCGTAGTATGGGTTGAGCAGGTATGTCGAACGAGTCTCATCGAGATTCATACCTGCGTTGAATACAAACTTCAAGTCGCGGTAGAAACGAATCTCGGCAAAGCCGCTTGCTGCGAATGCGTTACCCTCGCTTGTATTCTTGTTGAGTTGGATATCCTGCAATGGGTTTGACGAGCCACTTACAGGACGCTTCATACCCGCATTGTGTCCGCTACCAAAGTCATAGCGGCGGAATCCGTGCTCGTCATAGGTGTAGTTGCCCTTGCCATCACGGATATAGATAGGGTAGATAGGCGCGGTCTGAATAGCAGTGGCAAATACATTACCACCATCGCTGGCACCCTCGTTGCTGTTTCCGTTCCACCAGTTGAAGTGGGTGTAGGAGAAATTACCTCCGACTTTGAGCCACTTCTTTGCCTGATAGTCGGCACGCAAACGGGTAGTGTAACGCTCCTGACGCGAGCCATAGATGATACCGTTGTTATCCAAGTAACCGAACGATGCGAAGAAGTTTGCCTTCTCGTTGGCAGCCGAGATATTGACATTGTACTCCTGACGGAACGAAGGTCGATAGAGTTCGTTCAACCAGTCGTCAGGTTGTACCCAATACGACTGCTTCTTACCCGTAGCAGGGTCTGTCCACTCGGTCCTGTAACCTGTGGTAGCGTTAGGATTGAGTTTGCCGTTTGTACCGATAAGCAACTGTCCCGCAGGTACAGTCATTACGGTGTAACCCAAACCTCCCGCATTTGTCGAGGTGAGGAGTTCGTTTGCCAACTTGTGAGCCTCGGCATGGCTCTTCGGCTTCTTCGTCTCATCGCCCAAACGGTAGTTGTTGTAGAGTGCGCGATAGTGCAACTCGTAGTATTCGCCGGCATTGTCTACATAGTCGTAGGTCTGCAATGCGCGAGTATTCACACCCCACTTGGCATCGAAGGTGATGCGTGCATCGCCCATCTTAGCGCGCTTGGTGGTGACCATAATCACACCGTTTGCACCACGAGCACCATACAAGGCGTTCGAAGCGGCGTCCTTCTGCACGGTAATAGACTCGATATCGGCAGGGTTGATGTTGTTGATATCACCCTCGTAAGGCATACCATCGACAATCCAAAGTGGAGCAGTACCGGCATTGATTGAGCCGACACCGTTGATTGTGATGCTCTGACCTGCACCCGGACGACCCGATGATGAGGTGGTCTGCATACCTGCAACCTTACCCACCAATGCGTCCGACACATTCGAAGATTGAGTCTTGCTGAGGTCCTCTGACGAAACGACCTTAGCCGAACCGGTAAATGCATCTTTCTTTGCCTCACCGAAGGCAACGACAATGACATCATCAATAGTCTTTGATGCCTCCTTCAAGACTACATTTACGGTAGTCTTGCCATTTATGGCAAGTTTGGCATCTTCGTAACCGATAAACGAGAACACGAGAGTTCCGTTGGTAGGTGCCGAAAGGGTGTACCTACCCTGCAAATCGGTCGAAGTACCCAAGGTGGTACCATCTACCACCACGGTAGCACCGACAATTGGAGCGCCGTCCACGCCGGTAACTGTACCTGTAACCTGCTTATTCTGCGCAAACGCCGAGGCGAAAGCCATCAGAATAAGGGTAAATGATAGTACAATTTTTTTAACCATAAGCATTTGTTTAGTATAAATTTATATAAATATAAGTGCATTTTCGCGCAAAGATAGAAATAAAATATGCTAACGCCAAAAAATATCCGAATAAAAATGCGTGTTTTTGACGGTATGTCGCTAAAAATGGTAAAACGCTTTCAAATTGAAAGTATAATGGCAATAAAAGTTAAAAAATAAAATGTAAAAATTTTAATAATTACCCCGAGTAGAATTTATCGAATTTCATACTTTTATGATGACGACCAATTCGACAATTTTTGGGTGACGATTACAAAATGTAATGCAAATAATATGTTGAATAATGAATAAAAATGCAAAAATGGAAAAAAATCTATTTTTTTGTGGTTTTGATGCACTTTTCCCCAACACTTTTATTATCTTTGCACCCATAAGAGAAATCAATAAACATATATTAAATAGTATGGAAGCAGTAGTTAAGACAAATTTGCAGTTGCCGGGACAGACCTCTCACTATGTGGGCAAGGTGCGCGATGTGTATAGCATCGAGGGCGACTATCTTGTAATGGTTGTTTCGGACCGTATCTCGGCATTCGATGTCGTTTTGCCAAAGGGTATTCCGTTCAAGGGACAGGTGCTTAATCAGATAGCGGCGAAGTTCCTCGATGCAACAACCGATATTCTCCCTAACTGGAAAATTGCTACGCCAGACCCAATGGTTACCGTAGGTCACAAGTGTGAGCCTTTCAAGGTGGAGATGGTTATTCGTGGTTACCTTTCGGGACACGCTTGGCGTGAGTACAAGGCTGGCAAGCGCACAATTTGCGGTGTTGAGATGCCGGAGGGTATGGTCGAGAATCAGAAGTTCGCGGAGCCAATCATCACCCCTACAACCAAGGCTGCCGAGGGACACGATGAGGATATCTCGAAGGAGGAGATTATCGCGCAGGGTATCGTTTCGCGCGAGGACTACGAGCAGTTGGAGAAGTATACCCGTGCTATCTTCCAGCGTGGTACCGAGATTGCAGCAAAGATGGGCTTGATTCTTGTTGATACCAAGTATGAGTTCGGCAAGAAGAATGGTGTGATTTACCTTATGGACGAGATTCACACCCCTGACTCTTCGCGCTACTTCTACGCCGAGGGTTACGAGGAGCGTTTGGCTGCGGGCGAGAAGCAGAAGCAGTTGTCGAAGGAGTTTGTGCGCGAGTGGCTTATGGCAAATGGCTTCCAAGGTCAGGAGGGACAGCAGGTACCGGAGATGACGCCTGAAATTGTGGCAAGCATTACCGAGCGTTATATCGAGTTGTACGAGAATATCGTACGCGAGAAGTTCGAGAAGGCGGAGTGCAATGATGTCGAGGCTCGCATTGCTGCAAATGTGGCAAAGTGTCTCGCAGACTTGAAATAGTATGAAAAAAATATCAATTTTAGCAGTAGTAATACTGACTTTGGCAGGTGTGTTTTTATATCGCACCTGTCTTCGTGTTAGCGAGTTTGTGATTCTTTCGACCAACGATATGCACGCCTCGCTCGAAAATATGGCGCGCCTCGCTACGGCAGTAAAGGAGTGTCGCGATACTGTCTTTACTATTGTGGTCGATGCGGGCGACCGTTGGACGGGTAACGCCTATGTCGATTTGGCGGAGGGGCGACTGCCGATGATACGCCTGATGAATGCAGTAGGCTACGATGTGGCAACACTCGGAAATCACGACTTCGATGCAGGACCGCAGGTGCTCGATAGGGCGATTGATGCAGCCGAGTTTGATGTTGTCTGCGCCAATATGACGGCTACGGGCGAGTTGCTCGATGATGTCGAAAAGAGTGAACAGATTGTAACACCCGAGGGTATTGCGGTAGACTTTATCGGTGTGGTAACGAGTTATACAAACGGACACCCTGACGGCAACGATGTGAACTTCGAGGGTTTGCAGTTTGAAGACCCACAGAGCCGAGCCGAGCGCGAGTGCGGAGAGTTAAAGGGCGATGTTAAGGTGCTGCTTTCGCACATGGGCGATGATCGCGACTTGGCTTTGGCTGCGCGATTTGGTGGTTACGATATTATCATTGGCGGACATACGCACGCCCTGCTCGATACATTGGTAAATGGTACTGTTATAGGGCAAACGGGACATAAGTTGAAAAATATCGGTGCTACGAGGGTGCAGATGCGAGGTCGCAAAATTGTTAAAATCGAGTACGAGAATATCCCGTTGAAGGGCTACGACCAAAATGCGGCGATGGAGCAGATGATTGAGGAGGTGGAGAGCAACCCTGCGCTGAAACTCGTTGTGGGCGAGATGGCAAAGACGGTTAATCATGTGGGGCTCTGCAACTTGCAGACAAAAATTATCAAGGAGGCGACAAACTCCGATATCGGCATCTATCATCGTGGCGGAGTGCGCTTGAAGGAGGGATTGAATGCGGGTGCGGTAACCCTTAAAACCCTCTTTGATAATGAGCCGTTTTTCTCGCAGGTGCATACTGCCGAGATGACACCGGCGCAGTTACGAAAGTTGATAATTACAAAATATAACGACACGGTAAATGCCAAGGAGTCGCATGTTGTAGACCTCTATGCCACAACGCCTTATCGTATCGTTGTCGATGAGAATGATATGGCGTACGATGTAGAGTTTCCACGCTTGCGCGAGGGGCGAAAATATAGGGTAGCGATAGCCGACTATGTGGCTCGAAATTATCAAAATTTCGAGTGCGAAAACGAGGTACGCACACCATTGTTAGTCTTCGACCTCGATGTGGAGTATTTCAAGAAAAATTCGCCGGTAAAAATTTCGAGCGCACCAAAGCAGGTGGTGGTTTGCAAGAAAAAATAAAAAACTACCTCAAAATGGTAATTTTTCATTACCTTTGCACTTTGTGCAATAAAAAGCCAATGGCTAACGGCTAATGACTAAAAGCAAAAGAGACAAAAAACAAAGATATATGGCAGTAGAATTGAAAGATTTGACCAAGAGCGAAGAGAACTATTCGCAGTGGTACAACGACCTTGTAATGAAGGCTGGTTTGGCGGAGAACTCCGCGGTGCGTGGATGTATGGTTATCAAACCTTACGGCTACGCTATTTGGGAGAAGATGCACGAGGTGTTAGATGGTATGTTCAAGGAGACAGGCGTGCAGAATGCTTACTTCCCACTCTTTATCCCTAAATCGTTCTTCTCGAAGGAGGCAAACCATGTTGAGGGCTTCGCAAAGGAGTGCGCTGTGGTTACTCACTACCGATTGAAGAATGATGAGAACGGCAAGGGCATCGTAGTAGACCCTGCGGCTCGCTTGGAGGAGGAGTTGATTGTCCGCCCAACATCGGAGACGATTATTTGGAATACCTACAAGAATTGGATTACCTCGTACCGCGACCTTCCAATTCTCTGCAACCAGTGGGCAAATGTGGTTCGTTGGGAGATGCGTACCCGTCTGTTTCTCCGCACTGCCGAGTTCTTGTGGCAGGAGGGACACACCGCACACGAGACTCGCGAGGAGGCTATTGCAGAGACCGAGCGTATGATTAAGGTCTACCAGAAGTTTGCCGAGGAGTGGATGTGTCTGCCGGTTATTGTAGGTCACAAGTCGCCAAACGAGCGTTTTGCAGGTGCAGAGGACACCCTCACTATCGAGGCTCTGATGCAGGACGGCAAGGCTTTGCAGAGTGGTACTTCGCACTTCCTCGGACAGAACTTCGCAAAGGCTTTCGATGTTAAGTTCGCTAATCGCGAGGGTAAGTTGGAGTATGTTTGGGCTACATCGTGGGGCGTTTCTACCCGCTTGATGGGTGCTTTGATTATGGCTCACTCGGATAATAACGGCTTGGTATTGCCTCCGAAATTGGCTCCAACACAGGTTGTTATCGTGCCTATCTACAAGGGCGAGGAGCAGTTGGCTGCGGCTCGCGCCAAGATGAACGAGATTGCCGATGCATTGAAGGCAAAGGGTGTTCGCGTGAAGGTCGATGACCGCGACAATGTTCGTGCGGGCTTCAAGTTTGCGGAGTATGAGTTGAAGGGTGTACCTGTACGCCTTGCACTCGGTCAGCGTGACCTTGCAAATGGCACTATCGAGTTGGCACGCCGCGACACTTTGACCAAGGAGACCGTATCGCAGGAGGGTCTTATCGAGCGTATTGTGGAGTTGCTCGATGAGCAGCAGAAGAATATCTACCAGAAGGCTCTCGACTATCGTAACTCGATGATTACCAAGGTTGATACTTGGGAGGAGTTTGTCGATGTATTGAACAATAAGGGAGGCTTTATCTCGGCACACTGGGACGGCACACCTGAAACCGAGCAGGCTATCAAGGAGGCAACAAAGGCTACTATCCGTTGTATTCCTCTCGATGTTGAGCCGGAGGAGGGAAAGTGTGTCTTCACAGGCAAGCCATCGCCATATCGTGTATTGTTTGCAAAGAGTTATTAATATGAAAAAGATAGCGATAATAGTTGCAGTTATATGCCTTGCATTGCCCGCAGTGGCAAAGCCGAAGGCGGAGATTAAGAGTCAGTGGCAGGGTGCGCGTGTAGCGTACCTCGGCGACTCTATAACCGACATTAGGCAACCCCAGAAATATAATACCGACCCATATTGGGTATATCTCGAATCTTTGCTTGGTATCAAGCCGTTTGTCTATGGCATTAGCGGTCATCAGTGGCATCAGATTCCCGGACAGACCGACAAACTTATTGCCGAGCATGGTCAGGAGGTCGATGCGATAATGATTTTTGTCGGCACCAACGACTATAACGCCAATGTACCTCTTGGAGATTGGTTTACGGAGGAGGTTGTAGAGGTTGAGGTTTCGGGTCGTAAGGGTATGAAGTCGGGTGTTATGGCGCAGCGCAAGAAGCGCACCGTGGCTATGGATAACAACACCGTGCGTGGTCGTATCAATATCGCAATGGCGAAGTTGAAGGAGGAATATCCTACCAAGCAGATTATTCTGCTCACGCCGATACATCGTGGCGATGCCTTCCTTTCGGATAGAAATATCCAGCCGAGCGAGTTGTACGCTAACGGCGTAGGCGAGTATATCGATGCTTATGTCAATGTTATTAAGGAAGCGGGCAATGTATGGGCTGTGCCGGTAATCGATTTGAACTCCATCTGCGGACTCTATCCATTGGCGGAGTCGAATGGCATATATTGGCGTAGAGCATCGCTCGAAAAGGATGCTAAGTCGGGCAAGAGACGCAAAGATAGGCTCCATCCAAATAGTGCTGGACACCTTCGTATGGCGCAAAGTTTGGCATATCAGTTGCTGACATACCCTGCAAAGTTTGACTAATACAAATATAGTATGACTAATATACGAACAAAACAGATATACCGAGTAACATTGCTCGGTATGTTTGTAAATATAGCACTCTTCATCTTCAAACTTGTGGCAGGTATCGTAGGTCGAAGTGGTGCTATGATTGCCGATGCGGTACATTCGGCCTCGGACTTTGCCACGGATATCGTGGTGCTGGCGTTTGTGCGTATCAGTGCGAAACCGCGCGATAACGACCATAATTGGGGGCACGGCAAGTACGAAACCCTCGCTTCGCTGATTATAGGCGTGGCACTGTTTGCCGTAGGTGTCGAGATTTTGGTAGATAGTGCCGAAAAGATTACCGCTGTGGCGAGTGGCGAGGTGCTGCCTCGTCCGGGTATGATAGCACTGATTGCCGCTGCGGTGTCGATTGTGGTTAAGGAGGCACTCTATCAATGGACTATCCGCGTGGGACGACAGATTGACAGCCCCTCGGTTATCGCCAATGCTTGGCACCACCGTAGCGATGCCCTCTCTTCGATTGGCGCACTGCTCGGTATCGGTGCAGCATATTTCCTTGGCGAGAAGTGGCGCATTGCTGACCCTATTGCCGCAATTGTTGTGGCGGCACTTATTATAAAGGTATCGGTCGATTTGTGCCGTACCGCCCTTGCCGAGTTGCTCGAAAAGAGCCTTCCGCGAGATGTTGAGGAGAATATCTTGTCGATTATATCGGCTATTCCAAATGTCTACAAACCGCATAATCTGCGTACGCGCCGTATAGGTGCGAATATCGCTATCGAGGTGCATATCCGCGTAGATGGCAATATGACTGTGCATAATTCACACGAGATATCCCGCGAAATAGAGCACGCCTTGCGCGATAAGTATGGTGAGCATACGGCAGTCGCAATTCATATTGAGCCACTGAAATAAACGGAAAGCGTAGTGAGAAGTGAGTAGAGAGTAGTTGAAAAATAATTCTGCATTTTGCATTCAGCATTCAGCGCGCTCTATTATCCCTATCGCCCCTATAACTCCTATCAAGGTTGCGCCATGATAAGGTTGGGAGTTTGGAAACTGCCGACCGCAAAAAAGGGTTGCCATGATAGCAACCCTCCCACAAATTAACCCTCTTATGCCTCCGAACGAAGAACTGTCTGTAAGAACGAGTCCAAAAAGAGAAGTTCCGCATCTCCGCAAATAACTTGCGAGAGAAATAGTTCTTCATCGCAGACATTGTTTAATACCTGATTGTCGATCTGCTCCATAGGCAATGTCGTTTTTTAGTCTGTTTCATCTACAAAACGCAGACCGCAGGTATTTTATTGTGCAGGAAATTTAGTTTTTGGTACTAAAATTTAGCACAGTACTAAATTTCGCTTTATAATCATCTGTCGCATATTAATCAAGGCGTAGCGCATTCGTCCGAGAGCGGTATTTATACTAACGCCTGTCTGCTCCGCAATCTCCTTGAAACTCAACCCCTCGTAGTAGCGCATCTTGACAACATCGCGTTGCTCCTCGGGTAACTCCTCTATCAAGGCTCGTACCTCCTCGGCGCGCTGCTCCACGATTATGCTATCCTCTATCGAAGGCTCTGCGAACTCCTTGCTGCCCAAAATATCGAATCCTGTGCTCGACTCACTTACGGTCTTCACCTGCTTCTGCGCGCGGAAATAGTCCAATACTCTGTTGTGAGCGATGCGCAACACCCAAGGCAGGAAGCGACCTTTGTCCGTATAGCGACCCTCGTCCAATACCTTCACAACCTTAATCAGCACCTCTTGTGTCAGGTCGTCAGCCACATCACTATCCTTCACCATCATACGGACATAGTCGCGTACTCGGCGTGTGTGACGCTCCAAAAGTTGAGAAACGGCTTCACGATTGCCCTGCTGATACATCTCTAACAGAGCCTGATCGCTTAACATAGCGTACTTCATACTCTTCTCCTTTCTAAAATAGTTCAAAGAGTAGATTTTTTTCGATAGGCAACAATTTTTTAGTTAAACTTCGCGTTATTTTTTTTGAGGAGAATAGCCCATTGTGGCTAATTTCCTGACTGCAAGGTACGCAGTTTTTAGTAAAATACCAAATCGACACAATCACTCCTTCGTTATGCATATTTGCCAAAAATATGCAATAATAGTGCCGAGAAGTGCGTGTAGGCGTATTTTTATCTATTATTTGATATGTCGTGCAGCGGGTGAATCGCCCAAACAGGGCGGTGAAATTACGACATATTTAGGCAGATTTACGATATAAATTCGAGATAAGAGTGATAATTATTCCAATGTCGAGAACTCTCGGTAGTTGTCGTTGCCACTCTCCGGCGCAAGTACGAAATATACCTGCACACTGTCGCGTAACTGCTCTGCCAAGGCGATGGCATCTCTCTCGTCCGATGCCATAAATGCCGTTGCGATGGCATCGGCTACGGCGCAACGCGGAGCAATAACGGTTGCCGAGAGTAGCGAGGTCGTCTGCGAACGACCTGTCTGCGGATTTATCGTGTGCGAAATGCGCTCCCCCTTGTCATTGTAGTAGAAGCGGCGATAGTTGCCCGATGTGGCGAGTGCCGCACCGCTAATCTGCACCACCTTCTGCTGATGCAGGCCGGGAGTTTGGTTATTTTCAAACGGAGTATCCACTCCTACGCGCCAAGCAATGCCTTTGGCATTTACGCCCTTGGCGCAAATCTCACCGCCTACCTCCACGATATAGTTTTCGCACCCTTGCGAGTCGAGCCACTCGGCAATCAAATCGACAACATAGCCTTTTGCGATGGAGTTCAAATCTATTTGCACACGCTTGTCACTCTTTACGATGTGACCATCTTTAAGCGCGAATTTCGAGAAGCCGACAAACTGCACAAGCGAGTCGATATTGGGCTTTGCCTCGCGATTTTTTGCCGCAAAGCCGTAGGCATCGACCAACGGCTTCACCGTGATATCGTAACGCGGAGTGAGGGCATTAATCTTCGCTGCAATCTCTATATTTCGGGCGATATGAATATCCACTGAGTCGGTCTCGTTGCGGTTGATGCGGGAGAGTAGCGACTGCGGATTGAATATCGACATCGAGGCTATCGCTTCAAGGTTTATGCGCTGCATCTCGTTGAAAATCTGCTCGGTCGAGAGGTCTGTTTCGGCTACAATATGGTATGTTGTGCCGAGCATCGAGCCATCGACCGTGCGATAGCGCGGAGCAGTTGAGCAAGAGATTGCTGCAAGCAGTGTCAGTATGGTAATTAAAATTCTCATTTTGTTCCGTATTTTCGTTCGAGCAACGCCTCCGAATCCCTTACTGCCGAGCGCAACCACTCGTAGAGTGTGCGTGTATGCTTCTCCTCGGAGAGGTGCCAATCCTCACATTCGAGGCGCATACGCTGCGATAGCATATAAATCAATATCGCCGCCGAAGCCGAAACATTTAGCGAATCGACCATTCCGCACATCGGAATTTGCAAAAATTCGTCAGCCTCCGCCAAAATCTCGTCAGATACGCCCGTCTTCTCCGTGCCGAAAACAAGAGCAAATTTACCCTTCGTAACATCGAATGTTTCGGGTGTGCAACTCTTGTGGTGTGGCGTGGTGGCGATTATGCGGTAACCTTCGCTGCGTAACGCCTTCACCGCCTCGGCAGTTGTGGCGTGGTGGTTGATATCAATCCACTTGTCCGTTCCGAGTGCGATATTGAGGGTTGGCAAGAATGGACACAACTCCTCTACGGTGTGGATATTCTGCACGCCAAATGCTTCGCAGTGGCGCACTATGGCGCTGGCATTCTGGGCATGGAACATATTTTCGGTCATAACCGTTATATACTCGGTGCGCATATCGAGGGCGTGAGTGAGTGTGTCGATACGGCTCTCTAACAAAAACGAGGAGAGGTATTCGATGCGCTCACGCAACTCGTCAAGCGTGAGATTATTTTCGGTATTTGTCATCTTCATCGAGTATTTTTAGGTAACTTTCGTAGCGCGAAAAGGCTATCTCCTCACGCTTTACCGCCTCAATCACGGCGCAGTGTGGCTCGTGGGTGTGGGTGCAGTTGAAGAATTTGCACTCGCCAGCCCTCGAAATCATCTCAGGGAAGTAGTGCCACAACTCCTTATCGTCAATATCAATCAAACCGAAGCCCTTTACGCCCGGAGTGTCGATGATGTAACCATCGGCAATGCGGTACATCGTAGAGAATGTTGTGGTGTGCTTGCCCTTGTGGAATGAGTCAGAAATCTCGCCCGTACGAATATCTATCGTAGGGTCTATCGCCCCGATAAGTGTCGATTTTCCCACACCCGAATTACCCGAAAGGAGCGTTGTCTTGCCCGCCAACATCGCTTTTACTCGCTCTATGCCAATACCTTGCGTTGCCGAGATGTCGATGACTTCGTAGCCTGCACCTTCGTACACACGGTGGAACTCTGCTACCGCTTCGGGGTTATCATGCAAGAGGTCAATCTTCGCCAGCAAGATGGTTACAGGTACTTTATACGCCTCGCAAGTGACGAGGAAGCGGTCTATAAACTCTACCGCCGTAACAGGCTCTACCAGCGTTACGACCAACATTGCACGATCTATGTTTGAGGCGATGATGTGCGACTCCTTCGAGAGGTTCGAGGCACGGCGGATAATATAGTTGTGGCGCGGAGCAATATCGACAATCACCCACTCGCCATCTTCGCCACACTCGCAATGCACCGTGTCGCCCACCACTACGGGGTTTGTCGAACGAACACCGCGCAAGCGCAACTTGCCACGCATACGGCAGCGTAAAATCTCCCCCTCGTGCAGCACCTCGTACCAACTACCCGTGGCACGCATTACCAATCCTTCGACTCTCTGCATCGGCTATACATTTTGTGGTGATGATATAACTGCCTGCTTTGCCTCGTTCCAGAAGTTGAACAACGGCTCGGCGCACTTGCGCACAACATCGAATGATATGGAGTTGTCGAAGTAGGTCGGCTCAACGAATTGCAGATTGGCGTTGAGGGAGTAAATCGCAGCATAGAGCATACTCAACACGATAAGCCCTTTGACTATCGAAAGCGCAATTCCGAGCAGGGTATTTACCCAACCCAAACCTATGAACGAGAGCACTCGTGCAAGGAGTTTTGCGAGAATGGTCGCCACGATAAGTGTTGCGACAAAGGTTATAAGAAAACCTGCAACAACCGAAAATCGAGCGTCAATATGGAACATTGCGCCCACCGCAGCACCATAACGCAGGGAGAGAACAATGCCGAGGATAATGCCGAGCAAACCAATCAACTGCGATACAAAACCGCTTCGCCAGCCGCTTATAACTGCCCAAACGAGGGCAACAAGGGTTAGAATATCAAAAAAATTCATCGTAAAATCTCTTAAATAACTGCACGAAGTTAGCAAATTATTTTGGAATAGAGAGCGTTTGCGGAGATTTTTAGATGCTATTGAGATTGTCGGCAAAAACTTTTAACTTTTAATTTTTAATTTTTAACTTTGCAGTCAATAAAACAAACCGTCATTGCGAGAGCCGTTAGGCTCGTGGCAATCTCCATTGTTGCAATTAAAACAAAAGAGGGAGAATCCCACAGTCGTTTCACTCCTTCGGAATGACGATGATATAGATAGTATTTGTATGAAGAGAACAATAGCATATATACTGCTGATATTGAGCATTGTTTCGACTGCTTCGGCTCGTGAGATTTACTCGCTCAATAGCGGTTGGAAGTTCTTTTTTGCGGAGGAGAATTCGAGCGACAATGCTCGTGAAATATCGCTGCCGCACACTTGGAATCTCGATGCCTTTGCAGGCAATGGCTCCTATCGCCTTGCGCATGCCAACTACACCCGCACACTCTTTATCCCTGCCGAGTGGAGTGGCAAGAGGGTGTTTCTGCGCTTCTATGGCGTGCAGAATGTTGCCGATGTATTTATCAACGGTCGTCATATAGGCGACCACTACGGAGGTTACACCGCCTTCGCATTCGAGATTACCGATAAGGTGTCGTACGGCTACAACAACGCCCTGCAAGTGGCGGTCAGCAACGCCTATCGTAGCGATGTTCTCCCTGCCTCGACAGAGGAGAATGTCTACGGCGGAATATATCGCGATGTCGAACTCCTCGTAACCGACAAAACCACCATTTCGCCCCTCTACTACGGTACAGAGGGTGTTATGGTGCATCAGAGCGATGTGTCGAAGGAGCGTGTTTCGGGTAGGGTGGATATTGCGCTACTCGGCAAAAAGGACTCTTCGCATACGGTTACTGTCGATTTTCTTGCGCCCGATGGTTATGTGTCGTTGTCGAAGAGCGTGAAGGCGAAGATTGACGGCGGTCTGCTTGCCGTGCCGTTTACGATTGAGAATGCGGAGTTGTGGTCGCCATCGCAGCCTCGCCTCTATACAGTGCGTGTTTCGGTGGGTGAGGAGAGCGTAGAGGTCAAGACGGGTTTCCGCAAAATCGAGGTATCTCCCGACAAGAAATTTACCGTAAATGGTCGCCGTGTGCGTGTGCATGGCGTACTACTCGGACACGACCGCATGCCGCAGGGAAATGCTCTGTCGAAGAGGGAGATAAATTCCGACCTCGCACTTATCCGCGAGATGGGTGCAAATGCCGTGCGTTCGGTTACGGGACCTCATGCCCAGCACCTCTACAACGAGTGCGACCGACTTGGCATGGTGGCGTGGGTGGATTTTCCATTTACCCGTGCGCCATTCCTGAGCGATATTCCGTACTACGCGACAAAGCGTTTCGAGGATAACGGCTTGCAGCAGTTGCACGAGATTGTTTTGCAGAATATAAACCACCCTTCGGTGGCGATGTGGGGAGTATTCTCGATGTTGCGTGGCAACTCCAAGCAGCAGATGGAGTATATCCGCTGCCTCAATTCGACTGCCAAAAAATTAGATGCTTCGCGCCCTACGGTGGCGATAAGCAACCAAGATGGCGAGATAAATTTCATAACCGACCTTATCGTTTGGCAACAAGCGGTAGGTTGGGAGAGTGGCGAGGTTACCGACCTCGATTTGTGGCAGGGTGCTTTGCGTTCGAATTGGAACCACCTCCGTCAGGCGGTATGTTATGGCGAGAGCAGCAATCCGGCACGATATGGCACAGGTACAAGCAAGGTTGCAGGTGGTGGAGCAACGCATCGTTGTCAGCAGACCTTCCACGAGGGCTATTCGCGACTGGTCGATGAGGAGTTGTTCTGGGGTGTATGGCTCAACTCGATGTTCGATATGGGCTCCACGCGCTATATGCGCGGGGTGCGCAATTCGGGTGTTGTCGAGACGGACCACCTCTCGCGCAAAGACCTCTTCTACCTCTATAAGTCGCAGTGGAATCGCCGCAAACCGACTCTGCATATCACCGATAAGCAGCGCGATATTCGCCCGTGCGAGAAGCAGGTGCTTACGGTCTACTCGTCACAAGGTCGCCCTGTGATGACGATAAATGGCGACACGGTGGCGTGCGAGAATGTTGCACGCACAATATACCGTACCGACACCCTCACTTTGAAGGGTACGAATGAGGTGAAGGTTTCGGTTGGGGATAAGGTTGATGAGATGTCGCTTACAATCGGCAACTATTTAAGAGTGCAATAGCCTCGCGCCCCTCGCACATCAGCAGGTCGAGCATCGAAGCGTTCTCGACAAAAGGGGTACGATCCATAAACATCTGAAAGTATTGGGGGGAGCTAAAATTGCTCTCTCTTTTTTTGTCGCGCAGGTCTTTTGCCTCCTCGCTCGGCTCGATATAAATCTCCGAAAAGTGGTGCTTTGGCTCGATACCCAAGATATCGAACTCGGCTTGCAGAATTTCGCGGTTGAGGTCTACGAGGTAGTGCCATCCGCGCTCATAGATTGGGGCAATGCGGTCGGCAATATAGTCGAAGTAGGGCGAAGAGCGGTAAGCCGAGATAATTGCTACCCAATGTTGATGTTGCCAGCGCTTGGAGTTGTCTATGCGAATTTTTTGCATAGGTGTTCGAGGGCGGTTTGCCTTCACGAGTGGCACCGACAACACCATTCCTCCCGTAGGCGTAACAATCTCAGTACGGTTGCGCTCGGAACGCTTCACATAGTTCTCTCCGAGGTCGATAATCGCCTCCTCGCCCGCTTGTAAGAGGTTGGCGAAGTGTTCGATACTGCCCCAATATGTAAGTGGAAGAATAGTTCTCATTATCTCCAATCGCCATTAGCCTTTATCAAATCTATCAGTCTTTCGAGAGCCTCCTCCTGCGGGATATTGCGCTCGACACACTCCTTGCCCTTGTAGAGCGAAATGCGACCTGCGCCAGCACCGACATAGCCATAGTCGGCATCGGCCATCTCGCCCGGACCATTGACGATGCAGCCCATAACGCCAATC